>NZ_LZZU01000046.1:0-189522 GCF_014170355.1 Cupriavidus sp. UME77 | reverse complement strand
CATCGTCCTGTCATCCCGCTCCGCTCCCATTGGCATGACCGTACCGTCGTATGCCAGATGCCGCCAGCGACGTATTCCATATGGTGAGAAGGACGCCCCGCCACGGATTTTGTAACCCCGCTTGCGGTCCAATCGGTCGACTGTTAAAAAATCACGCCTTACTGGTCCTGCCCTATGTTGTTTGCCGTTCTCGCCGGCTATCGGGCCCGCAGCCGCTTGTTCGTTTGAAATCAGCGCTGCCAGCGGGTCGGCCTCAGGCGGGGTAGCCGCACGCTGTGCCGCCGTGGGCGTGGCCGGCACATCGGCTGCCGCCAGGTCGGGCCCGGTCTGCGCGCACGCGTTCAATCCCCAGGCGGCCAGCACGGCAACGGCCAGGCAACGCGAGCGGAGCACCGGCAAGCGGCCGGAGGCGGGCGAAACGGCAAACAACATAGGGCAGGACCAGTAAGGCGTGATTTTTTAACAGTCGACCGATTGGACCGCAAGCGGGGTTACAAAATCCGTGGCGGGGCGTCCTTCTCACCATATGGAATACGTCGCTGGCGGCATCTGGCATACGACGGTACGGTCATGCCAATGGGAGCGGAGCGGGATGACAGGACGATGTACAGGCACCCCTGAATCTGCACTTTCCTAGCGAAAACCCGGACTTGCACGGCCCCCCGTGGCGAAAGGGCCACCGCTATAATCATCTGGCCTGTCCGACGGGTACGGACCGGCGCCCCCGAGCCTGTTACGAAGGCATGCCAGGATACGCCACATTCCTGGCGTGTCTCCGTAACAGGCTCATTGTTGCGCGGTGGCCTTACCCTGGCTGCTTGCGCGTCTCGGTACAGAGCGCAATGCCCGCGCATGACGCGAGCGTGCCCATCCCCTGCTGCCGCACTAAAAATCTATAAAAGAGGAGAAGTCATGGAACGTCGTTCCTTTCTGTTGAAGGCATCGGCCGTGGCCGCCACGGGTGCGCTGGCCGCGTGCGGCAAGGAAGAAAAGGCCGCCGCGCCGGCCGCCGCCGGTGCCAGCGCACCGGCCGTGATCGGCAGCAATCCGGCCGTGGAATGGCGCCTGGCTTCGAGCTTCCCCAAGTCTCTTGACACCATCTATGGTGGCGCCGAACTGCTGTCGCAACGGGTCAAGGAACTGACCGACGGCAAATTCAACATCAAGGTCTTCGCCGCCGGCGAACTCGTGCCGGGCCTGCAGGTGCTGGACGCGGTGCAGAACAACACCGTCCAGATCGGCCACACCGCCGGCTACTACTACTTCGGCAAGAACCCGACACTGTGCTTCGACACCACCGTCCCGTTCGGCCTGACCTCGCGCCAGCAAAACGCCTGGATGATGCAGGGCAACGGCATGAAGCTGATGCGCGAATTCTTCAAGGAATACAACGTCGTCAACTTCCTGGGCGGCAATACCAACGCGCAGATGGGCGGCTGGTTCCGCAAGGAGATCAAGACGGTTGCCGACCTGCAGGGCCTGAAGTACCGGATCGCCGGTTTCGCTGGCGTGGTGCTGTCGCGCCTGGGCGTGGTGCCGCAGCAGATCGCTGGCGGCGACATCTATCCCGCGCTGGAAAAGGGCACCATCGATGCGGCGGAATGGGTTGGCCCGTACGATGACGAGAAACTCGGCTTCTACAAGGTCGCCCCGTACTACTACTACCCGGGCTGGTGGGAAGGCAGCGCGCAGCTGTCCTTCTATTCATCGGCAACCGAGTACGAGAAGCTGCCCGCGCTGTACAAGCGCGCGCTGGAAACGGCCACGATCGAAGTCCACACCAACATGATGGCCAAGTACGACGCGGTCAATCCGCAAGCGCTGGCCCGCCTGCTGGAAAACGGCGTGAAGCTGCGTCCGTTCTCCAAGGAAATCATGGAAGCCTGCTTCAAGGCGACCCAGGACGCCTACGCCGAGGAAACCGCCAAGAACCCGTCGTTCAAGAAGATCTATGACGACTGGCGCGTCTTCCGCAACAACGAAGCAGCGTGGTTCAACGTGGCCGAGCAAGCATTTTCGCAGTTCAGCTTCGCGCGCAAGCTGTAAGCGCGCTGCCGCCATCTGCGCGAGGTGGCGCAAGCCTGCCATAAGCCCGTGCCCAGCACGGGCTTTTTTACGCCGGTAGAATCCCCCGATTCATTGGGACTCTTCATGCAAACCGGCATCATCTACGCGCTGCTCGCCTACATCATCTGGGGCTTGCTGCCGCTCTATATCAAATCCCTCCACGGCATCGCGCCTATGGAGATCCTGCTGCACCGCATGGTGTGGTCGCTGGTGTTCCTGGGGCTGGTGCTGACCTGGCGGCGCCACTGGGGCTGGCTGCGCGGAGTCTGGACCAATCCGCGCTTGCTGGCCGGCTTCGTCGCCAGCGCGCTGCTGCTGAGCGGCAACTGGTTTCTCTACATCTGGTCGGTATCGAACGGCCGGGTGGTCGATGCCAGCCTGGGCTACTTCATCAACCCGCTGTTCAATGTGCTGCTGGGCGTGCTGTTCCTGCACGAGCGGCTGCGTCCCGGCCAGTGGGCCTCCATTGCGCTGGCTACGGCTGGCGTGGTCTGGCTGACCGTGGCCGCCGGCCAGTTGCCATGGATTGCGCTGGCGCTGGCCGCCACCTTCGGCGGCTACGGGCTGCTGCGCAAGACCGCCACGCTGGGCGCGCTGGAAGGCCTCTCGCTGGAGACCATGCTGCTGTTCCCGCTGGCGGCAAGCGCTCTGGCGTACCTGTTCGCGACGGGCCAGGCCGACTTCACCGAGGCGGGCGGCGGGGTGCAGTTACTGGCGCTGCTTGCCGGGCCGGTCACCGCTGTCCCCTTGCTGCTGTTTGCGGCCGGCGCGCGGCGTATCCCGTTGTCCTTGCTGGGGCTGCTGCAGTACACCGGCCCGACGCTGCAATTGCTGCTAGGCGTATGGCTCTGGAACGAGCCGTTCCCGGCCAGCAAGCAGATCGGCTTCGCGATGATCTGGATATCGCTGGTTGTTTATGCGGTCGAGGGGATCTGGGCGGGGCGCCAGCGCGCGAAGCTGGCGCCGCAAGGGTGAAAAAGGGGCCTCCATGAGGCCCCTTTATATTTGCACCAAAAATTAACCAAGCCAATCGTAAATAGAAAATATTCTTTACATGGATAACTTACGTGCCGTCGAGGCAGCTCGCTCAACGAGCAGTGAGCCAGGGTCTTGGCAATCCATGTCGAAACTATTCTTTCCACTTATCAAATAGAACGTATAAAGACTACTTTGATTGGTAGCGAGAATACGAAACCCCACTACCCGGACACACCCGGTCAGTAAAGCCCACGCACTTGCGCGTGCAGCCGTACCAGCCCCAGCAGCGCGTCGATGTTGGGGGTCGCGATCCCGACGTGCTCGCCGATTTCCCGCACCGATGCCACCAGCGCATCGATCTCCAACGGCCGCCCGGCCTGCGCATCCTGCAGCATCGAAGTCTTGAAAGCGCCCAGCTTGCGCGTGACCTGGCTGCGCTCCTCGCCGCTCTGCGCAATCGGGCAACCGATGACCGCACCGATCTTGCTGGCTTCTTCCATCACCGCCAGGCAGAAACGATTGACCAGCGGATCGTCGAGGATGCGGTCGCAGGTGGCGCCGGTCAGCACCGAGACCGGGTTCATCGTCATATTGCCCCACAGCTTGAACCAGATGTCCTGCTGGATCGCGGCGCTGCGCTCGACCTCCAGGCCGCCACTGGCAAGCAGGCTAGCCAAGGCCTCGAGCTTGCCGGCTGCCATGCCCGTAGCGCCGCCCGCGGCGCCCAGGATCAGGCGTGCGCCAAAGCCGTGGCGCACCGTGGCCGGGGCCGGCGTGGAGGCGGTCAGGTGCACCACGCAGCCGATCACCTGCGCGGACGGGATGGCGCGCGCAATGGTGCCTTGCGGATCCACGGCGCGCAGCGACAACCCGGCATGCGGGCCGGGGCGCTCGAAGAACCACCACGGCACGCCGTTCATTGCCGTCACCACCACCGTACCGGGGCCGATCAGTGGCCCGATGGTCTGCGCCAGCTGCGGCAATGCCGGGGCTTTCACTGCCAGGATCACCACATCTTGCGTACCTAGCGCTGCGGGATCGCCTTGCGCGTTGACCGGAAACGTCTCGGTGCGCTCGCCCTCGATCAGGGTCAGGCCTTGCGAGCGCAGCGCCTCCAGCGTCTGGCCGCGCGCCAGTACGTTCAGCGCCTGGCCGGAACGGGCGAGCCGTGCGCCGATAAAGCCGCCGACGGCACCTGCGCCGACGATGCATAGGGATGTCATGACTGCGTTGTTCCTGTTTGTTTATTCTTGCGAAGAATCAGCGATCACTAATCACGATATGATTCATCGATGCGGTCAATTTCACGGGTCAGTGCCGCGAACACATCTTCACCCGCGCCGAACTTGGGATTGAACTGCAGCGAGTCACGCGTGCACTTGCGCTGGATCTCCTCGGGCACCGGCAGCGCCGCCCCCATGGCCAGCGTGGCCAGCTGGATCTCGCAGGCGCGGTTGAGCAGCCAGAGCGTGGAAAAGGTACGCGCGATGCTGTCGCCCCAGGCTAGCAGGCCATGATTGCGCAGGATCACGGCGGGCTTGTCGCCGATATTGCGCACCAGGCGCGGCCCTTCGTCGTCGTGCACGGTGATGCCCTCAAACGGATGGTAGGCCACCTTGTCGAACAATTGCGCCGCGTAGAAGTTGCTCATCGACAGGTCCTGCGCCGAACAGGCGACCGCCATGCCCGCCGTGGTATGCGTGTGCATGACGCAGTGCGCGCCCGGGATCCCGGCGTGGATGGCCGCATGCACGGTGAAGCCGGCCGGGTTGACCGGCCAGCGGCTCTCGCCGATGACCTGCCCCGCCAGATCGACTTTCACCAGGTTGGAAGCGGTCACCTCCGCATAGCGCAGGCCAAAAGGATTGATCAGGAAATGGGGATTGCTGCCGTCGCCACCAGCCTCCGGCGGCAGGCGCAAGGTGATGTGGTTGTAGATCAGCTCGGTCCAGCCCAGCCGGTCGAAGATGCGGTAGCAGGCGGCGAGCTTGACGCGCGCCTCCCATTCCGCCGGATGACAGTTGGCAACAGCCATGCAGGTCTCCTCTCGCGTTGCTCGCGGCGTCGGTGCGCGCGGTTTCGGAATGCGGTTCAGGTGGGGTCGGGCCGGAATGTCAGTGCGCGGAAACCCATCCCGCTGCCCAATTAATTACCATGTTAATGATTTTGCAGGACTGGTCAAGCCGGGGGCTACCCTCGTGCGCCAGCGTGATGGCAGGGCAATCCGCAACGCCACAGGCTCAAGGCAGCGTGTTGCGCATGATCAGCAGCCACGGCATGTGCGAGTTGGTGACGCCGTCGATCATGCCCGAATCACCGAGCTCGATCAGCTCCATCGACACCGATTGCTGGACATTGCCGCCGATGGCCTTGACCAGACGTGCCGCCGGGTCGACCTCGACCACGATGTCGCAGTGCATGGGCGTGGTGCCAAAGCCGATCTCGGCCGCGCTGTCGAGGTACTTGTCGCGCCCGCGCGCGGCGCAGATCAAATCGCCCGGGCGGGGCATGGCGGGCAACGGCTCGACGCGGAACGCCGGCGCGGGCAGGATGCCGTCGCGTGCGTCCACCACGTACATCGAGTGCGAATCGCCAGTCAGGAACTGGCGATCGTCAAGGCCGGCCTTGCGCATCACCCAGGAAATAAATACGGCAGACCAGGCCCAGTTTCCCTGGGTGATCTGACGGCAGGTGACGGCCTTGCCCACGATGGCCCAGTAGCGTTGGGCGAGCTTGCAGCCCTGCGGCGTGGCCTCCATGCCGGTGCCATCCGGAAAGTGCAGGCAGGCCGACTCGCTGCTCTCTTCTTCCTCGCGATCGGCGGAGCGGTCCGCGGCATCCTCCGCACCATCCGCATTGGACCCCGCCACCGGCATGCCGGGCAATACAGGTGCTGGCAGCGGGCTGTCGGCCACGCACGCGGTGTCGTCGCGGCCCAGGCGCACGGTCTGGCCACCCCAGCGCTGCCATTCCTGCCAGGCGATCTCGACGATGCGCTGGCGCTGCGTGGCGCCGGGCGTTGTCACGGGTCTTTCCGTATCGGGGAGGGGGGTCGCCTGAGGCCGGGCGGGCGGAGAAGGCGTGGTGCAACCCGCGACCAGCGCGAGCGCCATCAACAGACTCAGGCTAAGCCCTCGTACCTGTGGAAAATTTTGTGGGAAACGTTGTGAATAAAGCTGTGGAAATCTGCCGCGCGGCGGACGAAGGTGCATGAGAGGCCTACTGAGCAGGACGCCCTAGACCCTTGTATTTACTGAGGGAAGGCGCCGATAGGGCAGCATCTTACCGGGCTGGCAAAGGGTGCGGCGTATACCGCGAAGCGGCAGGATAACCGCGGGTCGAACACTGTGGATAACGCGCCCCGCCTGGCGCTCACCCATGCCATCAGGCAACTGGCGGCGGCACGGCGGGGTTGATCCAACGGGGCAGGCACGAAACCGCCCGCGGAACTCACTGGTTCACTGCGTCCTTGAACTTCTGGCCAGCCTTGAACTTGACGGTCTTGGCGGCTTCGACCTTGATTTCTTCGCCGGTGCGCGGGTTGCGCGCCATGCGTTCGCCGCGCTCGCCCTGGCTGAAGGTGCCAAAGCCGATCAGGCTCAGGGTGTCGCCCTTGGCCACGGCTTCCATGATGGCGCCAAGCGTCACGTTCAGCGCTTGTTCTGCCTTGGCTTTGGTCAGGCCGTCCACGCCGGCCGCGATGGCGTCGATCAGTTCGGTTTTCGTCATGCTTCACTCCGTGTCGAGTTGATAAAACAAGGACGCCTGGCTGGGCCGGCGCACTGCGCACCGGCGCCGGCAAAGGCGCCGCGGGCCACATCATACCGTGTCGGGCCACGTCAACCCGGAACAGATTGTTACAGCGCATCCCGCTCCAGGCCGCGCTGGCTGGGGCTTTGTGGGGATTCAGGGGGATCAGCAGGGCCCTCGGCAGCGTCAGGATGGGCCTCAGGCGCGTTAACGTGCCCAGGTGCCCCCCAGGGCATCCACACCTGAAAAACGGCTCCAATCGCCTTGTAGGCCGTCTCAGGGGCATTGCGTCGCAGTGGCGCGACCCGGTGCGTGCAGGGCGAAATCCCTCTGACGCCCACGCTTCGGTCCGGTGCCAATGGCCATTGACCGGCGCGCGGCGGCTATGCGGGCCCGCAAAGGGGCCCGACAGGCGCTGTGGGCGCTTCTTTCGCTGAAGCCGAGCGGCGGGACCGCGTACCCATTGCAGCGTAGCAGCGAGGCTTGTGGGGCCGCCAGGGACGGTATGCACTATTGTGCATGACGCTCGATGAGCAAGCGCGGCCGAAATTCCGGGGCTATTCGCGTCGTGCATGCACTGACCGGGCGGTTAACGTAACGGTGCGCGGTTTACGCGCCAGGCGGCGCGGACGTATACCACCGCGAAACGGAACGTATACGACCGTGCCCGGCATGAAGATGAGGCGTATACGCGGTCTTTCTCGTCAAAAACCCAGGGTGGCACGGCAGTAAACCGTGCCGCGGCCAGCAAATTCCTCCTGCTCAAAAAAGAAGCCACGCCTGAAGCGGCTTTTCAGCCCTTTATTCTTTGCCTGGTTCCTTTTGCTCACCGATAGCAGGACGCAGTCCTTTCTGTTTACTTCTTTCTTTAATGTATACAGATAGTAGTAATAGGTAAACGGCTGCCTTTTCTGTGGATAACCACGTAAACGCTTTTCAAATCAGTGTGTTGCAAGAAGCAGAAGTGGTGGGACCCGGTGTTGGCGGACGTGGATGACTTAGCCTTTTGGCGGAGGGTGTCGGGTGCAACCCTCCGACTTATGCCTGATGCATCCCCATGCCAACCCCAGGCAGCCCACATGAATTGCATGTCTTTATCCCCAGATTTTTGCCGGGTTATCCACAGACGATCGACGGGGGCGCGGTCGTATACGTAAGCATCGGTAAACATCGAAGCGCCGATTGATCGAAGCGCCGATTGAGGCTGTTTTGGATGATGGCTCCCCCCGTAAACCAGTGCGTCGTATACCTGGCTTGATGTGTGCGGGTTCGGGCGGGCTGCCCCGGGCTGCCCGTATACGGCTATTTGCCGGCAAGGGGATGCCGCAGCCAATATGGGCAGGTATCATCGCCATCGCGCCCGGGCGGCGCACAGCCACGCGGGGTGGCAGGCAGGCGGATCTATACGGGATGGCACATGGCGGAACAGGCAAAGCAAGAGGAATTGAAGCAGGAAGTGACTGACGCGAAAGACCCCAAGCGCGTCAAGAGCCCGAAGGAAGGCAAGCGCAAGACCGCGTCCGACCGCGTTGAAGTGCGCCGCTCTGGCGTGCATGGCAAAGGCGTCTATGCGAACGCGCCGATTGCCGAGGGTGAGCGCATCATCGAATACAAGGGCGAGCACATTTCGTGGAAGGAAGCGCTCAAGCGCCATCCGCACGATCCGGTGGATCCCAACCATACCTTCTACTTCAGCCTGGAAGACGGTGACGTGATCGACGCCAAGTTCGGCGGCAACCGCGCGCGCTGGATCAACCACGCCTGCGAGCCCAATTGCGAGGCGCGCGAGAAAAAGGGGCGGGTGTTCATCCACGCGCTGCGCGACATCGCCGGCGGCGAGGAGCTGTTCTATGACTATGGGCTGGTGATCGACGCGCGCTACACCAAGAAGCTCAAGAAGGAGTTCGAGTGCCGTTGCGGCAGCCCGAAATGCCGCGGCACCATGCTGGCGCCGAAGGAAAAGAAGGCCAGGTAGGGCGCTGGAAAAGAGACGGGCGAGCCGCATCGCGGCTTGTCCCGCCTCAGACCGTCCCGGCGGCCTCGCACGGGATGCGGATCACAAAGCGCATGCCGCGCACCTCGGCCTCCTCCCCGGAGGCGGGCACATCCTCGATGCGGATGGTGCCCTGATGCAGGCCGATGATCTCATGCACGATCGCCAGACCCAGGCCCGCGCCGCCGGGCGGTTGCGCCGGTGCATTGGGCCCCGGCGTATGGTCGCCGCGGAAGAAGCGCTTGAAGACTTCCTCGCGGCGCGCCAGCGCAATGCCCGGCCCGTTATCTTCCACCATCACCACCGCCATGCCGCGATGGCCGAGCGCCTCGCCGCCCGCGCGCACGGTGATGCGCCCGCCGGGTGGCACATATTTCACGGCGTTGTCGAGCAGGTTGCTGAGCGCTTCACGCATCAGCAAGCGGTTGCCGCGTATCGTGGAGGGCGCCGCGCCGGTAAAGGTGGGGCCGGGCAAGGTCTCGAAGCCCAGGTCGATCTGGCGCGCCAGCGCCTGCGGCACCCACTCGGCGCCGGTCTCGAAGGCCAGCGTGGCCAGGTCGAAATGCTCGATCGGGCCCAGCCGCTCCAGCGATAGCCCAGGCTCGGCGCGGGCCAGCGAGAGCAACTGGTTGGACAGGCGCACCGCGCGGTCGGCCGCAGATTGCAGCTCGCGCAGCGCGTGGTCCGTTACCGCGGGATCCACCGACTGCACCGCGCGGTCGGCATGCAGCTTGACAGCGGTGAGCGGCGTGCGCAACTGGTGTGCGGCATCGGCGATGAACTTGCGCTGCGCGTCCAGCGCATCGCGCAGCCTGGCCAGCAGTGCGTTGAGCGCGCGGATCAGCGGTTCCACTTCGGCCGGTACCTGGGTTTCATCGAGCGGCGCCAGCGAGCGCGCTGTCTGGCGATTGAGCTTGTCGGTAAGGATCTGCAGCGGCACCAGCTCTTCCTTGAGCACGTGCGAGAGGATCAGGCTGCCCACCACCAGCAGCAGGATCAGCGGCACGGAGACCGAAAGCAGGATCTCGTTGGCGGCGGTCTCGCGCCGGTCCAGCAGCTCGGCCACTTCCACCACGATGGGTCCGCGCGGGACGCGCCCGGCCTCGCTGGTGGCCAGTTCATCCGAGGCCGGGCTGGGCAGGTTGACCGGTAGCCGCACGGCGCGCACCTGGCGCCCGCTGAACCAGGCATAGAAGAGCCGCGCATCGTGCAGCGAGGTCTGCCCGGTGCCGTAGCCCAGCCAGGTGTCCATGCCGCCGATCAGCCCGTCGGGGCCGTGGATGCGCCAGTAGATGCGGTCGGTGCCTTCGGCCTCGACCAGCGTCTGCGCAATCATCGGGATGTCTTGCTCCAGCCGGGGGCCGGCAATGCGGATCTGCTGGGCGATATTGTTGGCCACGCCATACAGGGCGCGGTCGAATACCTGCGTGGTGTAGTGCGCCGCCAGCCAGTAGGAGAGCGAGCCGCTGGTCAGCACCAGCGCGAACAGTGGCGTGGCCAGCGCGCGCAGCAAGTGCACGCGCAGGCTTTGCGTGGAGGCCGAGCGCGCGGATGGCGTCGCGGCGGTGGTTGCAGCGGCTGTTGCGGCCTTGCCGGATGCGCCGCCGGCGGCGTCGGTCAGGGCCTTGGGAGGCTGGGGAGGACGTGGGCGCAGCCACATGGCAGGCTTCTCCCTGGGGCGGCGTCAGGTGCCGGCGCGGATCTGCAGCAGGTAGCCGAAGCCGCGCACGGTCACGATCTCCACGTCGCATTCTTCGAGCTTCTTGCGCACGCGGTGCACGTAGACCTCGATCGCGGTATCGCCGACCGTGTCGCCGCCTTCCCCTGCGGGATGCGCGAAAGTGGCGAGGTGGTCCTGCAGCTGTGCCTTGCTGACCACGCGGCCCTGGCGCTGCAGCAGCAACTCCAGCACGGCGAATTCGCGCGGCGAGAGCTCCAGCGGCTTGCCATCGATGAACATGCGGCGGTCGTTGCCCGACAGGCGTAGCCGGCCGAGCCGCACGTCGCGCTCGGGCGCGGCCTCGCCGTGCTGGCTGCGGCGCAGCAATACGCGCACGCGCGCCTCCAGCTCGGGCAGGGCGAAGGGCTTGACCAGGTAGTCGTCGGCGCCGGCATTCAGGCCGGAGAGCTTGTCTTCGAGCTCGTCGCGCGCGGTCAGGATGATGACAGGCGTGGAGCGGTTGCGGGCGCGGTAGCGCGCCAGCAGGGTCATGCCGTCGATGCCGGGCAGGCCCAGGTCGAGGATCACCAGGTCATGTTGTTCGCGCAGCAGGTGCTCGGTGGCGTAGACGCCGTCGTGCACCACGCGCACTTGATGGCCGGCTTGGGCCAGGCCGGCTTCGACGCCACTGGCGATCTGACGGTCGTCCTCGATCAGAAGGATACGCATGGTGGCAGGCTGGGAGGCTGGAAAGGGATCGGGAGAGTAACGAAAGTTACAAACGGTCAGCCGCTGATTGTACAGCGCACGACCGCCAGCGAGCTTTCGGTTTGCCTACAGTCTCCAGAGTGTCCTGGCTTGCCGCGTGCGTGCTCAGGCTTTCGCCAGCGAAGCCGCCGCGCGGTCCATGAAGGCGGCCAGGTCGGTGTCGCGCCGGGTCAGGCCGTTGGCGTCATGGGTGGACAGGGTGACGTCGACCCGGTTGTAGACGTTGAACCACTCCGGATGGTGGTCGGCCTTTTCCGCGGCCAGCGCCACGCGCGTCATGAAGGCGAAGGCGGCGTTGAAATCGGCAAAGGTGAAGCGCTTGTGGATCGCGTCGCGGTCATCGACCGTGCTCCAGCCGGGCAGGCTGGCCAGCAGCGGTGCACGTTCTTCAAGCGTTAGGGGCACGACAGGCGCAGGGGACATGATGGGCTCGATGGTCGAAAAGGAAGTTGGCAAAGGGCAATGCCGGCCCGCCTGCTCGGCCTCCCGGCCCTTGCGATGCGCATGGAGGCGGGGGTGGAGCGGGCATGCCGTCATTGTTTCACAAAGGGTGCGCGCGGGTAGCGTGGGTAGCGCGCGTCAGACGTCGTCGCTGTCGGCCCAGCCTTCGCGCGAGCCGCGCTGGAGCACGAGGTCGGATTGCCCCACGTCGCCCGCGCCCAGCGTGGGCTGTGCGCGCAGTTCCTCATACAGCGGCGCAAAGTCGGGGCGGGTGGCGTCGAACAGCTGATCGAAGCTGTCGATCACGAAGTACGTCTTCTGGAAGGTGTCGATGCGGTAGCGCGTGCGCATGATGCGCCGCACATCGAAGCCGATGCGGTTGGGGCTGGCCGAGTCCAGGCTGTAGATCGATTCGCCCTGGCTCGACAGGATGCCCGCGCCGTAGATGCGCAGGCCTTGCGGCGTGCGGATCAGGCCGAATTCCACGGTGTACCAGTACAGCCGCGCCAGCATGTCGAGCGCGCCCAGCGAGGCCGCCTTGAGCCCGCCCTTGCCGTAGGCCTCCATGTAGTTGGCAAAGACCGGGTTGATCAGCAGCGGCACATGGCCGAACACGTCGTGGAAGCAGTCGGGCTCCTGCAGGTAATCGAGCTGCTCGGGTTTGCGCATCCACCAGCTGGCGGGAAAGCGGCGGTTGGCCAGGTGCTCGAAGAACACGGCATCCGGCACCAGGCCGGGCACCGCCACCACCTGCCAGCCGGTGGCGCGCATCAGGGTTTCGTTGAGCTTGTCGAAGCTGGGCACGCGGTCGCGCTCCATGCCCAGCGTGGAAAGGCCTTGCAGGAACTCATCGCAGACGCGGCCGCGCAGCATCGAGGCCTGGCGGTCATAGAGCTTGGCCCACACCGCGTGGTCGGTGTCCGTATAGCGGTCCAGTGGCTGCGCGATGGTGAAATCGGCGCGCAATTCCTGGCCAGACAGCAGGCCGGCGTCGAATTGTTCCTTGAGCTTGTCGGTCAGGGTGCCGGAAAAGCTGGCCTGGGCGTCGCCAGCGTGGGTGGCGGTAGCCATTGCGTCCATGATGTTTTATCTCCTGCAGATTTACCGCACAGTTTAGCTAGGAGATGACGCAAATGGCCCGCAAAAACGGCTTGGTTTCGTCAGGTGATGCATCAAGAGCGCAAAAATTTGGTATTGTCTGCGGGAAATGTGCGCGGGTGCGCTGCCAGTGACAATCGGCGTGCCGCCAGGCGGCGGCGGGGGTAGCATTCCTACCCGCAGGCCTGGTGCACAACAAGAAGCGAGTCCGGCTCGACCCACGCGCCGAACCTGTCCAACGCCACCGAAGCGACATGACCATGATCAACCTCGACCCATTCGACCTCGCGCTGCTGGCGGCGTTGCAGACCGACGGCCGCTCCACCCACCAGCAGCTCGCCGAGCGCATTCATCTCTCACCCAGCCAGATCGGGCGTCGGCTCGCGCGGCTGGAGGCCGACGGCGTGATCACCGGCTACCGCGTGGTGCTGTCGCCGCCGTCGCTCGGGCTTGGCGTGCTGGTGTTTACCAGCGTCAAGCTGGCCCACCACGGTGACACCATCGTCGAGCGCTTCCGCGAGGACATCCTGCTGCTGGAAGAAGTGCAGGAGTGCTACTCCGTGGCGGGCGAGGCCGACTACCTGCTGCGCATCATGGTGCCCGACCTGCCGACGCTGGCCGAATTCACGATGAAGAAGCTCATGCGCGTGCCAGGTGTGGAGAGCGTGCGTTCCAACATCGTGCTGACCGCGCTCAAGCGCGACGGGCCATTGCCACTGTCGCATTTGCGCTAGCCTGCGGGCCGCTCGCAGCGCGCGCGGGCTTGCGCTTGCCATCGGCGCATGTCACCCTCGCCGGGTGCCGTAATCGGGAGGGGGCAGGATGACGCAGATCGTCGCGCGGATGGACAAGCGTGAGAGACGTGGGTACTGGTGGGCCGCCGCGGCCTGCCTGCAGGCAGTGTTGGCGACGATGCCGGGCTCGGGCCAGGCAGCGCAGGTGGTCCGTTTCTCGCCGGAGGGCGAGGTCGCTCGCGTGCGGCAGGTGGCGATCCGCTTCGATGAAGCCATGGTGCCGCTGGGCGACCTGCAGGCGAGCCCGCCCGCCACGGTGTCCTGCAATGGCAGCCCGATCACCGGACAGGCACGCTGGATCGACGCGAAGAACTGGGCATTCGATTTTGCGCGCGACCTGCCGCCTGGCGTCAAATGCACGGTGCGCATGGCGGCCGGCCTCAAGAGCGAGGCCGGCAAGGCGTACACCGGCAAGCCGGAGTATCGCTTCGAGACCGGCGGGCCCACCGTGGTCTCCGCGCGTCCCGGCGGCGGCGAGATCGAAGAGGACCAGGTCTTTGCGCTGCGCTTGAACGGCCCGGCCACCGCGGACTCGGTGCGCAACGCCGCCTGGTGCCAGGCGCAAGGCCTGGGCGAGCGCATCCCCGTGCGTCTCGTTGCCGGCAAGGAGCGCGACGCCGTGCTGGGCGCGCTGCACTGGAAGCTGAAGGCCGACGAGGTGGATACCGTCCACCTGCTGGCCTGCCAGCAGCGCCTGCCGTCCGGCGCGCGCATGCAACTGGTGCTGGGCAGCGGCGTAGCCACGCCTTCGGGGCTGGCCACGCGCGACGAACGGCGCTTCGACTACACCGTGCGCGAGCCCTTCACCGCGAGCTTTACCTGCGAGCGAGAGCGCGCGCAGTCGCCCTGCACGCCATTGCGGCCGATCTCGCTGTCGTTCTCCGCGCCGATTTCGCGCAAGGATGCCGAGCATATCCTGCTCAATACCCCGAAAGGCCCGCGCGCCCCGCAGTTCGAGCCGGAAGCGGCGCGCGACGCGCCTGTCAGCAGTGTCAGCTTCAAGCCACCCTTTGCCGAGAAGGCAGAGTTCACACTGTCCGTACCCGCCGGCCTGAAGGACGACAGCGGCCGCGTGCTGTCCAATGCCGAGCTGTTCCCGCTCAAGGTGAGCATGGCCGCGATGCCACCGCTGGCGAAATTCTCGGCCGCGCCGTTCGGCGTGCTCGAACGTTTTGGCGAGCTGCCCAAGGGCAAGCCAGCGGCCGACTATCCGGCGCTGCTGCCGGTGACGCTGCGCAATGTCGAGGCCGACCTGCCGGTGCAAGGCGTGCGCGCGCAAGCCGGCACGGTACGCCGCCTGAAGGTGGACGACGATGGCGCGGTACTGCGCTGGTACGGGCTGGTTCGCCGGCTGCACGAAGGCAGCTGGACGCGTGGCGAGCTTGATGCCATTCTCGCCGGCCGCTCGCCGTCCGCGGTCAACAACCCGCGCAACGCGCCTTCCATCGAGACCCGCTCCATCTCGCTGCTCGATGGCGTGGCCGGTGCGCGCAAGCTCGCCATTCCGCAACTGGTTGAGCCGGGCGGCAAGGCGCCACGCCCGTTCGAGGTGGTCGGCATTCCCTTGCCCGAAGCCGGCTTTCATGTGGTGGAGATCGCTTCGCCGATGCTGGGCGAGGCGCTGCTCGGCAAGCCGGCGCCCATGTACGTGCGCACTGCCGCGCTGGTGACCAACCTCGGCGTGCATTTCAAGCTCGCGCGAGGCCCCGGCAAGATGACCGCGCTGGCGTGGGTCACTACGCTCGACGACGGCAAGCCGGTGGCCAACGCCGCGGTGGCGCTGCGCGATTGCAGCGGCAAGCTGCTGGCCTCGGGCCGCACCGATGCCGCCGGGCTGGCGAGTTTCAACGGCCTGGACGACGTGCGCGAGCGCAGTTGCGACGACACCGGGCTGTCCGGCTATTTCGTTTCGGCACGCATCGCCGCGGACCATCCGCAAGCACGCGGCCAGGCCGACATGGCCTTCGTGATGTCCGACTGGAACCAGGGCATCGAGAGCTGGCGCTTCAACGTGCCGACCGACACCAGCGCGGTGCCGGACGTGCGCGTCCATACCATCTTCGACCGTACCTTGCTGCGTGCCGGCGAGACCGTGTCGATGAAGCACATGATCCGCACCGAGACTGCGAACGGCTTCGCATTGCCGGGCGCGGGCGATCCCTTGCCGGCAAAGCTGGTCATCCAGCATGAAGGCAGTGGCCAGACTTACGAGCAGCCGGTGCAATGGCGCAGCACCGCTACCGGTGGGCGCAGCGCCGAAAGCACGTTTGCGATTCCCGCCGCGGCGAAGCTGGGCGTCTATACGGTGTCGCTCAGCGATGCGAAGGACCGTGTGCTGGACAGCGGCAGCTTCCGCGTCGAGGCCTTCCGCCTGCCGGTGCTCGCGGGCACGCTCAAGGCCGGCAGCGGCGGGGCGCTGGTGGCCCCGGCGGAGGTGCCGCTCAACCTGGAAGTGCACTACGTCTCGGGTGGTGGCGCGGCAGGCTTGCCGGTGCAGGTGTCGGCGCTGCTGCGCGACAAGTACGTGCGCTTTGCCGACTACGACAGCTATGCCTTCGCCGCGCCGCGCAAGCCGCAAAAGGACAGCAGCGGCGATGAGGACGAGGGCGAGGATGGCAATACGCAGCGCGACGATGCGCAGAAGCTGGTGGCGGACAAACTGCCGCTGAAGCTGGACAAGAACGGCGGCGGCACGCTTACCCTCAAGAATATGCCGAGGCTGGACGCGCCCAAGGACCTGGTGGTGGAGTCGGGCTTTGCCGATCCCAACGGCGAGATCCAGACGCTGCGCCAGACGGTGCCGATGTGGCCGGCGGGTGTGGTGGCAGGCATCCGCACCGAGAGCTGGGTCTCGGTCAAGCAGAAGCTTCCCGTGCATGCCGTGGCGCTCGATCCGCAGGGGCGGCCGCAGGCCAACGTGCCGATCTCGCTGCGCGCGCAGGTGCGCATCACCACCTCGGTGCGCAAGCGCGTGGTGGGCGGCTTCTATCGCTACGACAACCGCAACGAGAACAAGGACCTGGGCATCGTGTGCGAGGGCCGCACGGATGCGCAAGGCCGCATGCAATGCGACGTGACGCTGCCCGAGGCCGGGCAGGTGGAACTGATCGCGCAGGCCCGGGATAACGCGGGACGCGTATCGCAGGCCGCCACCTCGGTCTGGGTGACGCGCCAGGGCGAGCTGTGGTTCGGCGGCGAGAACAACGACCGCATCGACCTGCTGCCCGAGAAGAAGGCCTACGCGCCGGGCGAGACCGCTGTGTTTCAGGTGCGCATGCCGTTCCGCCATGCCACCGCCCTGGTCGCGGTGGAGCGCGAGGGCGTGCTGGAGACCAGCGTGGTGGAGCTCAACGGGCGTGATCCCACGGTGCGGGTCAAGGTAAGGCCGGAGTGGGGCCCCAATGTGTATGTGTCGGTGCTGGCGTTGCGCGGGCGCTTGCGCGAGGTGCCATGGTATTCGTTCTTCACCTGGGGCTGGCGCCAGCCGACCGAGTGGTGGCAGGCGTTTCGCAGCGAGGGCCGCGAGTATGCCGCGCCAAGCGCGCTGGTGGACCTGTCCAAGCCCGCATTCCGCCTCGGGCTGGCGGAGATCCGCGTGGGCAACGAGGGCTACAAGCTCGACGTGAAGGTGACGCCCGACAAGATGAGCTACCCCGTGCGCGGCAAGGCGCAGGTAGCCGTGCAGGTGAAGCTGCCCGACGGCAAGCCTGCCGCCAATGGCGAAGTCGCGCTTGCCGCGGTGGATGAGGCACTGCTGGAGCTGATGCCGAACACGAGCTGGGATCTGCTCGACGCCATGTTGCGCCGGCGCAGCTATGGCGTGGAGACCGCCACCGCGCAGATGGAAATCATCGGCCGGCGCCACTATGGCCGCAAGGCCGTGCCGGCGGGCGGCGGCGGCGGCAAGAGCCCGACGCGCGAGCTGTTCGATACCTTGCTGCTGTGGAATCCGCGCGTGCAGCTTGACGGCGAAGGGCGCGCCACGCTGACGGTGCCGCTCAACGATTCGCTCACGCGATTCCGCATTGTGGCCGTGGCCGACCTGGGCGTGGGCCGCTTCGGCAACGGCGGCGCCACCATTGCCGCCACGCAAGACCTGCAGGTGATCTCGGGACTACCGCCGCTGGTGCGCGAGGAAGATCGCTATCGCGCCATGTTTACGCTGCGCAATACCACGCAGCGCGCGATGACGGTGCAGGCCGTTGCCCGTGTGAGCCCGCCGGGACAGTCCGCGCAGCCGCAGGCGCTGGCCGCGCAGACAGTGGAGATTCCCGCTGGTGAATCGCGCGAGGTCGGCTGGGATGCGGCCGCGCCGCTGTTGCCGGCGGGCTCGTCGGCCCAGGACGGCACGGTGCAGTGGGAGGTGGAAGCGACCGAGGCCGGCAAGGCGGGCGGCGCCAGCGACCGCGTCAAGCTCTCGCAGCAACTGGTGCCGGCGGTGCCGCTCACCGTGCAGCAAGCCACGCTGGCGCAGCTCGCGCCAAACCTGTCGGTGCCGGTACGCGCACCGCAGGGTGCGCTGGCCGATGGCGCGGGGCAGCCTCGCGGTGGCTTGCAGGTGAACCTGCAATCCTCGCTGGCAGGCGGCATGCCGGGCGTGCGCGAGTGGTTCCGCAATTATCCGTTCTCGTGCCTGGAGCAGCGCGCCTCGCGCGCGATCGGGCTGGGCGATGCGGCGCAGTGGAATGCGCTGACTACGCAACTGCCTGGCTATCTCGACAACGACGGGCTGGCCTCGTATTTCCCGCTGCAAAACGACGGCAACGCCGGCAGCGAGGTGCTGACCGCCTACCTGCTGGCCGTGTCCGATGAAGCCGTGCACGCGGGGCTGCCGCTGCGCCTGCCCGACGAAACGCGGGCCCGCATGGAAAGTGGATTGACCGCGTTCATCGAGGGCCGCATCAAGCGCGAACGCTGGGCACCGACGCAGGATCTGGAAGTGCGCAAGCTGGCGGCGCTAGAGGCGCTGTCGCGCAGCGGGCACGCGCAGGCGCGGATGCTGGGCTCGATCCAGATCCTGCCGGCGCAGTGGCCCACCTCTGCGCTGCTCGACTGGATTGCCGTGCTGTCGCGCGTGCAGGATATCCCGCAGCGCGACGAGCGCCTGGCGCAAGCGCAGCAGATCCTGCGCTCGCGGCTGACCGTGCAAGGCACGCGGCTGGCGTTTTCCACCGAGCGCGACGACAACTGGTGGTGGCTGATGAGCGGCGGCGATCTCAACGCCGCGCGCCTGTTGGCGCTGTCGCTCGATCTGCCCGGCTGGAAGGACGAAAGCGCGCAACTCGCTACCGGCTTGCTTGGCCGGCAGATGCGCGGCGCCTGGGGCACGACCACGGCCAACGCCTGGGGCTCGCTGGCGATCACGCGCTTTGCGCAAGCCTTCGAGAAGACGCCGGTGTCGGGCGCCACGCGCGTGACGCTGGAGGGGGTGCCGGATGCATCGCGCAGCTTCGACTGGGCGCGCGCCGGGAAGGTGGATGGCGTGGCAAGCGGCAGCCTCAGCCTGCCGTGGCCACGCGCGGGCGAGTCCGCCACGCTGCAGGCCGTGCAGCAAGGCGCCGGCAAGCCCTGGGCCACGGTGCGCGCGCTGGCCGCGGTGCCGCTCGCTGCGCCGCTCTCGGCGGGCTACCGCATCACGCGCAGCGTGACGGCGGTGGAGCAGGCGGTGGCGGGCAAGTGGTCGCGCGGCGACACGTATCGCGTGAAGCTGGAGATCGATGCGCAGGCCGACATGACCTGGGTGGTGGTGAGTGACCCGGTGCCCGCCGGCGCCACCATCCTCGGCAGCGGCCTTGGGCGCGACTCGGAGATCGCCACGCGCGGCGAGCGGCGCAAGGGCGCATGGCCTGCGTTTACCGAGCGCACGCCGCAGGCCTTGCGCGAGTACTACGCCTACATGCCGCGTGGCAGTGCCACGTTGGAATACACCGTGCGCCTGAACAATGCCGGCGAGTTCGCCTTGCCGCCCACCCGGGTGGAAGCGATGTACGCGCCGGATGTATTCGGCGCGCAACCCAATGCCAGACTGACCGTAGGAGCACGCCCTTGAGCTGGCTTGCAATGATGATGCCCGCGCGGGTGCGCGAGTGGTGGCTGGCCGGCACCATGGCTGGCCTGGTCTACGGCGGCCTGCTGGTCACCGTCGCGATGGACTCGCCGCCCGGCGCGCCGTTGAACGGGCAGATCGCCTTCCAGCCGTTGTGGAAGACCGCCATGGCGTTGCTGCTGGTACGCGCCGCGCACTTCCATCCCTTGCGCCGCGAGCGGCGCTGGCTGATGGCGGCGCTGCTGTTCTCCGCGCTGGGGGACTTTCTGTTGGCGATGCCGTGGCTGTCGTTCTCCTTCATCGGCGGCCTCGGGGCCTTTCTGATCGCGCACTTCGCTTACCTAGGCTTGTTCGTGCCCATGGCGGGCGACTGGCGCGCGCATCGCCTGATCGCTTGTGGCGTGGTCGTGGGCGCGGCCGGCGTGATGCTCGCGCGCTTCTGGCCCAATCTGGGCACGCTGGCGGTGCCGGTCTCGGTCTATATCGGCGCGCTCGCGGCGATGGCTTGCGCCGCGTTGCTGGCGAAACTGCCGACGCCGCTGGCGGCAATCGGCGCGCTGTGCTTCGCCGTGTCTGACGGCCTGCTTGGCACCGCGCGGTTCCTCGTGCCGTTCGATACCTTTGCGCTCGGCATCTGGTGGACCTACGCGGCCGCGCAAGTGCTGCTGGTGGCCGG
This sequence comes from Cupriavidus sp. UME77, assembly GCF_014170355.1. Lineage (NCBI taxonomy): Bacteria > Pseudomonadati > Pseudomonadota > Betaproteobacteria > Burkholderiales > Burkholderiaceae > Cupriavidus > Cupriavidus sp. UME77. Next base: position 169,251 of record NZ_LZZU01000046.1, on the reverse strand, counting down.
CGTGGCGGCCGGGCGGGACAAATGAACGCGGGGCTGCGCGCGGTAGCCGTGATGGCCTGCGTGGCCTGGGCGCCTGCGCCTGCGCTGGCGCTTGCTTCCTTCGACAGCGTGCGCGCCAGCTGGCGCAGCGCGGATGTGGTGGTGCTCGACCGCCATGGCGAAACCCTGTCCCGCGTGCGCGACGATTTTCGTGTGCGCCGCGGCGACTGGGTCACGCTGGCGGAGATATCGCCCGCGGTGCGCACCGCTATCGTGCTGTCGGAGGACCGCCGCTTCTATGCGCACAGCGGCGTGGACTGGCAGGGCGTTGCCGCCGCCGCGTGGGCCAACCTGTGGAACACGCGCACACGCGGCGCCTCCACCCTGACCATGCAGCTCGCCGGCTTGCTCGACGAGGACCTGCGGCGAGTCGACGGCGGCCGCAGCATGAGCCAGAAGATGGCACAGGCCGTGCGCGCGACGGCACTGGAGCGCAACTGGAGCAAGGACCAGATCCTCGAGGCGTATCTCAACCTGGTGCCGTTTCGCGGCGAGCTGGTCGGCCTGTCCGCGCTGTCGCAGGCGCTGTTCGGCAAGTATCCGAGCGGCCTCGATGCACGCGAGGCGGCGCTGGCGGTGGCGCTGGTGCGTGCGCCCAACGCGCGTGCGCCGCAGGTGGCGCAGCGCGCGTGCGGCATCCTGCGCGAGCAGCAATTGCCCAAGGCATGCGATGGGCTGGACGGCTTCGCGCAACTGGCGTTGCTGCGCAGCGGCGGCAGCACCGCGGGCACAACATCGATGTCGAACTTCACGCCAAACCTCACGCCGAACCTGGCACCGCATCTGGCGCGCTTGCTGGTATCGCAGGCCCGCGGCGCCGGCCCGGTGCCTGCCACCATCACGTCCACGCTCGATGCCGGCCTGCAACGCATTGCCACGGCGAGCCTGGATCGGCATCTGCGCGAGCTTGCCGGACGCAATGTGGAAGACGGCGCCGTGGTGGTGATCGACAACGCGAGTGGCGACGTGCTGGCCTATGTGGGTTCGTCGGGCGCGTTGTCGGCGGCCGCGCAGGTCGACCACGCGGCCGCGCCGCGCCAGGCCGGATCCACGCTCAAGCCGTTCCTCTATGAGCAGGCGCTGGAGGCACGGCGGCTGACCACGGCATCGCTGCTGGACGACCGGCCTGTCAACCTGCCCACGGGCGGCGGTGGGGGCCTCTATGTGCCGCAGAACTATGACCGGCAATATGCGGGCTGGGTGAGCATGCGGGCAGCGCTGGCGTCGTCGCTGAACGTGCCCGCGGTGCGCACGCTGGTGATGGTCACGCCGTATCGCTTTCACCAGCGCCTGACCGCGCTCGGCTTGCCGCTGGCGCAGGCCGGCGATTATTACGGCTACAGCCTTGCGCTGGGTAGCGCCGATGTGCCGCTGGTCGCGCTCACCAATGCCTATCGCGCCTTCGCCAACGGCGGGCGTTTTGCGGGCGTGCGGCTGCGCGCCGATGCACCGCCGGCGACCGTGCGCGCGGTGATGTCGCCTGCGGCGAGCTACCTGGTTGCCGACGTGCTGTCGGATCGCCATGCGCGGGCGCGCACGTTTGGCCTGGACAGCCCGCTGACCACGCGCTTCTGGACCGCGGTCAAGACGGGCACGTCGAAGGATATGCGCGACAACTGGTGCGTGGGCTGGTCGCAGCGCTACACGGTTGGCGTGTGGGTGGGAAACGCCAGTGGCGCAAGCATGCATGAGGTCTCGGGCGTGTCCGGCGCCGCGCCGGTGTGGCACGAGATCATGGAGGCGCTGCACCGCTCGGTGCCGAGCGTGGCGCCGTCCATGCCTGCCGGCGTGGAGCGTGTGCCGTTGCGCTTCGCCGATGATCTCGAGCCCGCGCGCGATGAGGTCTTCCTCGCGGGTACCGCCATGCGTGTTGTCAACCTTGCCAGCGCGGATAGCGTGCGTGCCACCAAGGATCGCGTCACCGCCATCGCCAGCCCTGCCGACGGCACCGTGTTCGCGCTCGATCCCGATATCCCGCCGGCGGCGCAGCGCGTCTGGTTCCATGCCGAGGGCGTCAGCGGACAGACCGCGCAACGCGTGAGCTGGCGCATTGATGGCAAGCCGCTGGGGCGCGGCGGCCAGCTCTCCTGGCTGCCCTGGCCGGGCCGGCACGAGGTGGAGTTGCTGGATGCCGCGGGCAAGGTGGTTGACCGCATCGGCATCGAAGTGCGCGGCGCCGTCGCCAAGGCGCCGCTGACTATGCCGCTGACTACGCCGGCGCGAGCGGCGCGCGCGCCTTGAGGAAGTCGACGAACACGCGCAGCTTGGCCGGCATCAGCAGGCGGCCCGGGTAGTAGAGGTAGAAGCCATCGAACGGCGGCAGCCAGTCGTCCAGCACCGTGACCAGATGGCCCGAGGCGAGAGGCGCGCGCAGCAAGGCCTCGAACTCGTAAAGCAGCCCGAGCCCGGCGAGCGCTGCCTGGTGCAGCAGGGCCTTGTCATTGGCGATCAGCGCGACGCCGGTATCGACCGTGGCCTGGCGCGCGGCGTGCATGAACTCCCAGCGATAGACCTGGCCCGCGGGGCCGAAGCGGTAGTGCAGGCAGGCATGCGCCTGCAGGTCGCGCGGCAGCTTGGGCTTGCCGTGGCGCGCGAAGTAGTCCGGCGTGCCGGCCACCACCATGCGCATCGGGCCGGTGATGGGAATCGCCACCATATCGCGCTGCAGTGCTTCGCCCAGGCGCAGGCCTGCATCGAAGCCCTCCGCGATCAGGTCGGTGAAGCGGTCGTCGACGGCCACGTCGACGCAGATCGACGGATAGAGCCGCATGAACTCCACCAGCACCGGTTGCAGCGCGGTGGCCGCAGCCGAGTATGAGGTGGTGATGCGCAGCGTGCCGGCGGGCATTTCGCGCTGCTGGCGCGCGTCGTCGGCCGCGGCCCCGATCTCCGTCAGCGCGGGCTCCACGCGGGCCAGCAGCGCGGCGCCGGCTTCGGACAGGCCGACCCGGCGCGTGGTTCGTTGCAGCAGGCGTACGCCCAGGCGCCGCTCAAGCTGGCGGATGGTCTGCGAGATGGCCGATGGGCTCACCGCCAGCGCGGCGGCGGCGGCGGTGAAGCTGCCCAGGCGCGCCACGCGGACGAAGGCGGCCATGGCCGGCAGCAGGTCGGGGTCAAAGGAGACATCAGGCTTCATAGTGCGGCGAGGGTAGCATGGCGTGCCTTGCCGCGAAGCGTGCGGCGGCGCGTCGCTAACGCAAGGCTTCTGGCGCGGATCCTGACAGATGCGGCAACCGTGAATGGCTGAGCAAGCCGAATACCAATGCCGCCGACGCAACGGTGATCGCAGCAAGGATATACAGCAGGAGCCGGAAGGCATCGCCATAGCCTTGCACCAGTGCCTGCTCGCTCGCCTGCGGCAGCAGGGCCATGGCGCGGGGCAGGTCGCCCATGGCGAGCCGGTGCGCCGCTTGCGCCAGCGTGGCCGAGGGCGCAGTGGCGATGGCGTGCAGCCTGGACTGGGCAAGCCCGGCAAGCATGGCGCCAACGATGGCCAGGGCAATGCCTTCGCCCGCCACCCGCGTGGTGCTGAAGATGCCGGTGGCCATGCCCGCTCGCTCTTTGGGCACCACGCTGACGGCCAGGCCATCCATCAGGCCCCAGGGCAGGCTGATGCCAAGCCCAATCGCCAGCATCGGCAGCACCAGCCCGGCGCTCGGCTGGCCCGGTGCGCATTGGGCCAGCCATAGCAGGCCGCCGGCGCACACCAGCAAGCCCAGGCCGCAGATCAGGCCGGCCGAGAGCCAGCGGATCAGATGCCCGGCCAGCAGCGGCACTACCAGCATCGGTGCGGACAGCGCAATCATCATGCGGCCGGCTTCGATCGCGCTGTAGCCTTCGATGCCGATCAGGCGGACCGGCAGCAGCACTTGCAACACCACGTACGAATACGCGGGCGCGGCCGCCAGGAATTGCACGCCGACAAAGCGCGGATAGCGAAACAGCGACAGGTCCAGCATAGGCGCGCGCACGCGCTGCTCGATCATGACGAACGCCAGCATCAGCACGGCGGCGCTGGCCAACAGCAAGATCACCGGCAAGCTGCCCCAGCCGCTGTCCGGCGCGCGCAGCACGGCATAGGTGAACAAGGTCAGCGCGCCGGTAAAGGTGCCCGCGCCTGGCCAGTCGAGCCCGCTGGCGGCGGGGTCGCGCGACTCACGCATGCAGCGCGCGCCCAGCACCACGGCGCAGGCGGCGATCGCGGCTGCGCTGAGGAAGACGCTGCGCCAGCCGGCTTGCTCGATCAGCCATCCCGCCAGCACCGGCCCGAAAGCGAGTCCCATGCCGAACGTGGTGCCCAGCAAGCTGAACGCGCGGGTAGCGGCCTGCCCCTCGAACTCCTGCGCCAGTGCTGCCATGCCCCCGGCGAAGGCGGCGGCGCCAGCCACCCCTTGCGCTGCGCGCAGGCCATCCAGCCAGGCGATGTCGGGCGCTGCCGTGAGGGCTAGCGAGCTAAGCGCAAAGCCGGCAATGCCGGCGAGGAATACGCGCTTGCGCCCGAAGCGGTCGGCCAGCGCGCCGGCTGCCATCAGGCAACTGCCGAAACAGAGCATGAAGGCGTTGGTGACCCAGTTCAGCACGATGGGGCTGCCGCCGAGATCGGCGGCGATCGCTGGCAAGGCTACCGCCGGGCCGGTGAAGCTCAGGGGCATGGCCAGCGCGGCAAGACAGACCGCGCCAAGGATCATCAGTTTTTGCGCCGTGGTGTGCGCGGCGTCGGGTGCAGGTCTGGGCATCGGGAGTCCGGGTTGGAGGGCGGGGCGGGCGCCGCATGTTGCTGCCGCCGATCGCACGTGGCTGTGGGCATTGCGAAAGTGGACTGATGATAGGATGGCCTTAATGTGTCTTAAAGCACCCGGATTTCCGTGCTTAACGGACAAAAATTCTCTAATGAAGCAGCATGGATCGTCATGGATAGTCTTAGTGGCCTGTACGCCTTTGTGCGCGCGGCGCAGACCCGGAGCTTCGTCGCGGCGGGACGGCTTCTCGGTGTCTCGCCATCGGCCATCGGCAAGAGCGTGATGCGGCTGGAGGCCAGGCTTGGCATCCGGCTGTTTCACCGCAGCACGCGGCAGATCCGCCTGACGGACGAGGGCGCGCTTTTCTTCGAGCGCTGCCGCCGCATCCTCGAGGAAATCGACGACGCGGAACTGGAGTTGTCGCGGCTGCAGGAGGCGCCGCGTGGCCGGCTGCGCATCAGCGTGCCGGCGATCGGCTATCGCCTGTTGCTGCCCGACCTGGCTGCGTTTTGCGCCGCCTATCCGGAGATCGAGTTCGACCTGGATTTCAGCGACCGCATGGTGGACGTGGTGGAGGAGGGCTTCGACCTGGTGATCCGCAGCGGCGAGTTGGTGGATTCCCAGCTGATGGCGCGGCGCCTGCGGCCTTTTCGCCAGGTGGTGTGTGCCGCGCCGGACTACTTCGCGCGGCGCGGCATGCCCAGGCGGCCGAAGGACCTGGAGCAGCATGTTTGCCTGCGCTATCGTTTCCCCTCCAGCGGGAAACTGCAGGATTGGGTGTTGACGCAGGATGCCGATGGCGAGGAAGTGCGTTTGCCGGGCACGTTCGCCTTGAACAACATCGAAGGCGTGCTGGCCGCGGCGATCGGCGGCCTGGGCATTTGCTACGTGCCGGATTTCGTGGCGCAGGAGGCGCTGGGCGACCAGCGGCTGGTGACGGCGCTGGACACGTACAACGTGGTGCAAGGCACATTCTGGATGCTGTGGCCATCGAGCCGGCACATGCTGCCTAAGCTGCGGGTGTTGGTTGACTTCCTGTCCCGCCGGGAGAACCCGGGATGAGAGCCCGTTGCCCTTCCCATCGACCATGGGGTCCAGCTTAAGAAGGTAACTCGATTGTGAAGCTATGCTTCATGACGCATGCAGCGTAGCCGGCTGTTTCCGCGCCCCGGCCTTGGCGATACTGCCGAGGTTCCTCAACCAAGGAGTTCCGCATGACCGCACTACGCAAGCTGGGCCAGCATGGCCCACAGGTATTCCCGATTGGCCTGGGCTGCATGGGCATGAGCGAGTTTTACGGCGCGCATGATGACGCTGAATCTATTCTCACTATCAATCACGCTATTGATAAAGGCATCAATTTTATCGATACGGCTGATATTTATGGCCCATACACCAACGAAAGCCTGGTAGGCCGGGCCATCGCGGCTCGCCGCGACAGCGTGGTGCTGGCGACCAAGTTCGGCATCGTGCGCGACGCCGCCAACCCGGTGGCGCGCGGCGTGGATGGCCGGCCCGAATATGTGCGAGCCAGCTGTGATGCCAGCCTCAAGCGGCTCGGGGTGGAGCATATCGACCTGTACTACCAGCACAGGGTCGATCCGCAGGTGCCCATCGAGGAAACCGTGGGTGCGATGGCGGAACTGGTGAAGGCGGGCAAGGTGCGCTGGCTGGGACTGTCGGAGGCCGGCGCGCAGACCATCGAGCGCGCGCATGCCGTGCATCCCATCACCGCGCTGCAAAGCGAGTATTCGCTGTGGACGCGCGACGTGGAGGCGGGTGGCGACCAGAGCATTCTCGCTACGTGCCAGCGGCTCGGTATTGCCTTCGTGCCATACAGCCCGCTGGGCCGGGGTTTCCTGACCGGTGCCATCCGCAGCCCTGAGGATTTCGCGCAGGACGATTACCGCCGTACCAGCCCGCGTTTCATGGGCGAGAACTTCGCGCGCAACCTGGTGCTGGTGGACAAGGTGAACGCGCTGGCGCGCGATAAGGGCTGCAGCCCGGCGCAACTGGCGGTGGCGTGGGTGCTGGCGCGTGGCGAAATGCTGGTGCCGATCCCTGGCACGCGGCGCGTGGCCAACCTTGACGACAACCTTGGTGCGCTGGACGTGGTGTTGGACGCGGCCGACATGGCGGCCATCGACGCCGTGTTCCCGGCAGACGCAGTCGCGGGTACGCGCTATCCGGGGCAGGTGATGTCCTTGCTGGCGCGCTGAACCGCCTGAACCGGCTGAACCTGTGGAGCGTGGGGGAGGCCGACGGCGAGTTCACCGATAATCCAGCATCGCGAACCGCCTCCGGAGCCACCTGCCATGTCCGTTGCCCTGCTAGACGCCGCCCAGACCGCGGCCCGCCTGCCTTACCCCGCGCTGGCCCGCGCCATTGCCGACATGCTGGCGGAGCTGCGCGCGGGCACGGCCATGGCGCCGCCGCGCATTGCGTTGCCTGTAGGGGATCCCGCTGGCGGCGAGGGCACGCTGCTGGTGATGCCGGCGCGTAACCGGGAGCTGGTGATGACCAAGAACATCACCGTGCACCCCGGCAATCCGCAACGCGGCCTGCCCAATATCCTCGGCGAGGTGGTGGTGGCCGACGCCCATACCGGACGCCGGCTGGCGCTGCTGGACGGCCCCACCGTGACGGGCCGGCGCACCGCTGCCGTGTCGCTGCTGGCGGCGCAGTGCTTCGCGCCGGATCCCGCTGGGGAGCTATTGATCATCGGTGCCGGCGTGCAGGCGCTGACCCATCTGGAGGCCTTTGCCACCGGCCTCTCGCCGCGCCGGGTGTGGCTGCATTCGCGCACGGCCGCCAAGGCCGAAGCCCTCGCCGCGCATGCGCGCACGCTGGGCGTGGAGGCGCAGACGGTGGATGACGTGCGCACGGTCTTGCCGCGCGTGTCGATGGTGGTAACGGTGACGTCCAGCCTGGTGCCGGTGTTGCCGGACCTGGATAGCGGCCTGTGGCGCGACGATCATTTCATCGCCGCGGTGGGTGCGTTCCGCCCGGAGATGTGCGAGCTGCCGCCGGCGCTTTGCCAGGCGGCCTCGGCGCACGGCCGGCTGCTGGCCGATACCTTGTTCGGCATCGAGGAGGAGGCGGGCGACCTGCTGCAGGCGGGCATCGCTTGGTCCACCGTGCAGCCGTTCGAGCACGCCATCCTCGCCGCGGACGCACTGCGCGCGCGCCACGGCAGCCCGTTGGTTTTCAAGAGTGTCGGTTACGCCCTGTGGGATTTGGCCGCATGTGTGCTGGCGAGTGCCGGCACAGCGTAATTCCCTTGCAGCCAGTAGGCCTATACCGTGCAGTAGGTTTTTTGTCCGGCGAGCGTCGCGAATTGCATACGGTTTCTCCGGCCGATTTGGCTCGTTTGCCCGCGTTTTTAATGGTTAACCCGTGATTTAGGGGCGGGCTTCTACAAAAGTGTTAAGCGTTTGAAACAGACAGGTCACACCAGACCGGATAATGCCTGCCTCGGGTAGAGAGTCAACAAAAGGAGTAAGAGGCATGTCCCCCAAGAAGATCCTGCTGGCCAGCGTAGCCATGCTAATTGCTGGTGCCGCGCAAGCGCAGAGCGCCGGCAGCAATATTGTCAGCCTGGGCTGGTTCCGCGTGATGCCGACGAGTTCGGCCGACGCGCTGGTCGTCGATAGCATCGGTGGCTTCCCCGTCAACCAGACCGAAGCCGGCACGAGTGCCAAGATCAAGTCCGCGGATACGCTTGGCATCGCGTTCACGCATTTCTTTACCGACAATATCGCAGGCGAATTCGTGGCGGGGATTCCGCCGAGGCACGACGTAGAGGGCGCTGGCACGTTTGCCAAATACGGCACGCTGGGCAATGTGAAGCAATGGAGCCCGGCGGTACTGGTGAAGTACTACTTCGGGGAAGCGAAGACCAAGTTCCGCCCCTATGTGGGCCTTGGCGTGAACTACACGTGGTTCACCGACGAGACCATCAACAACCAGACTTTCGTGCGCTCCGAGTTTGGTCCGAACGCCAAGATGACGGCGAGCGCCAAGAGCTCGTGGAATCCAGTGTTCAATGTCGGCGCGAACTACGCCATCACCGATAACTGGTTCGTCGGCCTGTCGGTGTCCTACCTGCCGCTGTCCAGCACGGCCACCCTCACCACGCAGAACGCGGGTGCGGCGGGCAATGCTACCGTTGTGTCGCATACCAAGATCAAGATCGATCCGGTCGTGACCTACCTGAACGTCGGTTACCGCTTCTAAGCGGCTCGCCAGACGACAAAACGGGCGCCATTGCTTGGCGCCCGTTTTGCTTTGTGCCGCTGCCGGCTCAGCCCGCGGCCTGGGCGCTGCCCTTGACGGGATAGCCCGCGGCCTCGATGGCTTCGCGCAGCGCTTGGCCGCTGGCGGTGGCCTCTACCGTGACTGCCTGCGCGGGGATGTCGGCCGACACCTTCGCGGCGGGATCGAGCGCTTGCACGGCGCGGGTGATGGCGCCCACGCAATGGCCGCACGACATGCCTTCAACCTGGAACTGGATCATCTGGAAACTCCTGTTGGTACCTGGGGTAAGGAATCAAGGTGAGTGTCCGGCCGTCCAAAAAGCGTACCTGTCGCTGCGCTGGCCGGGCGGGACTTCGGTCTACCCCTGAAGTTTGCACCTTCCCACCGTGGGAAGCGCAAGGCCTTTTCCAAACGTTCTCGCGTGCGGCACGTGATGAATGCGTTGCTTGCGCGCGGGCTTGACCTTCCCAACATGGTAAGGTCCATGATGTGGTTGTCATCACTGTGGACCCGATCCCTGCCATGCCCGCTAACTCCCAACTCCTTCCCGTACCCGGCGCCGCAGCAGGCGCGCCGGCCTCCGAATGGCGGCTGCCGATCGGCGGCATGACGTGCGCCTCGTGCGTGCGGCGCGTCGAGACCGCGCTGGGCAAGGTGCCTGGCGTGCGCCAGGTCGCCGTCAACCTCGCCACCGAAGAAGCCACGCTGCAGGCCGATAGCGCAGCCGTGCTGCCGGCCGCCGCCGAGGCTGTGAGGGCTGCCGGTTACGAGGTGCCGCACCAGGCCATGACCTTGTCCATCAGCGACATGACGTGCGCTTCCTGCGTGGCCCGCGTCGAGCGTGCGCTGAAGGCCGTGGCCGGCGTGGTGGATGCGCAGGTCAACCTGGCGACGGAGCAGGCTGAGGTGACCGTGCTGCGTGGGGCCGTGGATGCCGATGCGCTGGCTGCTGCGGTGGCGCGCGCCGGTTATGGCGCGGTGCCGGTCACCGGCGAATTGCCGGCTGGGGCGGTGGCTGGCGAAGGCTTCTGGTCCGGGCCATGGCCGGTGGCGATCTCGGCGGCGCTATCGTTGCCGTTGGTGGCGCCCATGGTGGCCGAATGGTTTGGCGTGCACTGGATGCTGCCGGCCTGGGTGCAGTGGCTGCTGGCCACGCCGGTGCAGTTCGTGTTTGGCTGGCGTTTCTACAAGGCTGGCTTCAAGGCGGTGCGCGCGGGTGCGGGCAACATGGATCTGCTGGTCGCGCTCGGCACCTCGGCGGCTTATGGCCTGTCCTTGTGGCTGATGTGGCGTGGCGCGGACGATATGCCGCACCTGTACTTCGAGAGCGCGGCGGTGGTCATCACGCTGGTGCGCCTGGGCAAGTGGCTGGAAACGCGTGCCAAGCGCCAGACGGCGGATGCCATCCGCGCGCTGGCCGCGCTGCGCCCCGATAGCGCGATCGTGCGCCGTGACGGCGCGCAGGTGAGCGTGCCGCTGGGCTCGGTGCGGGTCGGCGATGAGATCGTGGTGCTGCCGGGCGCACGCGTGCCCGTGGATGCCAAGGTAATCGAAGGCAGCAGCCATGCGGACGAATCCATGCTGACCGGCGAGAGCCTGCCGGTACCGAAGGCGCCCGGCGCGCTGCTGACCGGCGGCGCCATCAACTACGAAGGCCGCCTGGTGGCGCGCACGGTGGCGGTGGGCGCGGAGACGGTGCTGGCGCGCATCATCCGCATGGTCGAGCACGCGCAAGCCGCCAAGGCGCCAATCCAGCGCATGGTCGACCGCGTGAGCTCGGTGTTCGTGCCGGTGGTGCTGGGCATCGCGCTGGTCACGCTGCTAGGCTGGGGCCTGTTCGGCGGCAACTGGGAGGCGGCCTTGCTCAACGCGGTGGCGGTGCTGGTGATCGCCTGCCCGTGTGCGCTCGGCCTCGCAACGCCGACCGCGATCATGGCGGGCACGGGCGCGGGTGCGCGCGCCGGCATCCTGATCAAGGACGCCGAGGCGCTTGAAGTGGCGCACCGGGTCAAGGTGGTGGTCTTCGACAAGACCGGCACGCTGACGGTGGGTAAGCCGGAAGTGGTGGCGCTGGCGGTGCCGGCGGGTGCCGGTGAGGATGCGCAGCCGCGCTTGCTGGCACGCCTGGCCGCGCTGCAGGCCGGCAGCGAGCATCCGCTGGCGCACGCGGTGCTGGCAGCGGCCCGCGCGCGCGGCATCCACGCGCCGACGGCAACCGATGTGCGTGCATTGCCCGGCATGGGCTTGTCCGGCAAGGTCGATGGCGTGGCGTTGCAGCTTGGCAGCGAGCGCCTGCGCGCCTCGCTGGACGCAGCCGCGGGTACGCTCGAAGCGCAGGCGCAGGCACTGCAGCAAGCGGGCCGCACGGTGTCCTGGCTGATCGAGACGGGCGCGCGGGATGCGTCGCCCACGCAAAACCGCGTGGTGGGGCTGGTTGCCTTTGGCGACGCCATCAAGCCGGGTGCGCGGCGCGCGATCGAGCGGCTGCGTGCCGCCGGCGTGCGCACGGTGATGCTGTCCGGCGACAACCAGGGCGCCGCCGCGCGCGTGGCCCAGACGCTGGGGCTGGACGAGGTGCAGGCGGAAGTACTGCCGGCCGACAAGGCCGAGCGCGTGAACGGGCTCAAGGCGGGCGGCACCGTGGTGGCGATGGTTGGCGACGGCATCAACGATGCGCCGGCGCTGGCCGCGGCGGATGTCGGCATCGCCATGTCGACCGGCACCGATGTGGCCATGCATGCTGCCGGCATCACGCTGATGCGCGGGGACCCGGCGCTGGTGGCCGATGCGCTGGCGATTTCGCACCGCACCGTGCGCAAGATTCGCGAGAACCTGTTCTGGGCCTTCTTCTACAATGTGATCGGCATCCCGCTGGCGGCGGCCGGCCTGCTCAACCCGGTAGTGGCCGGCGCGGCCATGGCATTCTCCAGCGTGAGCGTGGTCGGTAATGCGCTGCTGCTGCGGCGCTGGAAGCCGGCGGGAGAGCAAGCATGAATATCGGCAGGAATATCGGCGAAGCAGCACAGGCTTCCGGCGTCTCGGCCAAGATGATCCGGCACTACGAGTCCATCGGCCTGCTGGCGCCACCGCCGCGCAGCGAGGGTGGCTACCGCCGCTACGACGAGCGCGCGGTGCACACCTTGCGCTTCGTGCGGCGTGCCCGTAATCTCGGGTTCTCGCTCGACGAGATACGCGGGCTGCTGTCGCTGTGGCACGACCGCGCGCGGGCCAGCGCCGACGTCAAGGCGCTCACCTTGCGCCACGTGGCGGACCTGGAGCAGCGCATTGCCGAGCTTGCCGCCATGCGCGATACGCTGCGCCAGCTGGCCGAGGCCTGCAGTGGCGATGCGCGGCCCGACTGCCCGATCCTCGCCGATATGGCGCAGGCAGGATTCGGCCTGGCGGCGGAGGAAGTGGATGCGGGTGGCAACAACGATGGCGCGGTGCCGGCCTGCCATCGTCACGGCGAGGGCAGCACCGCGGCCTCCTAGCCGGGGAAGGCCGGAGGCATCGTAGCGGAACACAGATGGAGATCAACCGAATGGATCGACCGAGTACCGCTGCTCCCGCCGAGCCGACCGACGTCGGCGGCCCTGCCGTGGCGGCGCCCGCGCGGCCCGCCACCCCCATCGAAAGCCGCCAGCGCATGCGCGACGGCACGGAACTGTTCCTGCGCACCTGGCAGCCCGATCCCGACCTGTTCCCGGAGCCCACCGGTTCGCTATTGCTGGTGCACGGCTTGGCCGAGCATTGTGGCCGCTACCAGCATGTCGTGGAGCTGCTGTGCGGATTGGGCTTGCGTGTGCGCGCCTACGACCAGCGCGGCCATGGCGCCAGCGGCGGTCCGCGCATGGTGGCGGAGCATCCGGATGTGTTTGTCGAAGACCTCACCGAAATCCACGACGCCGCGGTGGGCCAGTGGCAGGAGCTGCCGTTCCTGCTGGGGCACAGCATGGGCGGGCTGGTGGCCGCGCGTTTTGCCACCGCGCGCGTGCGGCCCATCCGCGCGCTCGTGCTGTCATCGCCGGCGCTGGCCTTGAGGCTCTCCGCCCCGATGCTGGCCCTGCACCGCATGCTGCTGACGCTGGTGCCGCGCCTGCGCGTGCCCAACCCGATCGATGCGTGCTACCTGTCGCACGACGCCGCGGTGGTGGCGCAGTACCGCGCCGACCCGCTGGTGCAGGGCACCATCAGCGCCGGCGTGCTGGAGACCTTCGTGCGCGGCATGGCGCAGGCGCAAACCGACGCGCCCTTGCTGGAAGCACCCATGCTGATGTTGGTGGCGGGCGACGATCGCATCGTCGATCCGGCCGGCAGCCGCCGCTTCTTCGACAACGCGCCGCCCGACCTGCGCGAGGCGCTCTGGTTCGACACCGGCTACCACGAGATCTTCAACGAGGCACAGCCGCTGCGCGGCGAGGTACTGGCCGCGCTCACCGGCTGGCTGCGCAAGCATCTGCAGCCGCAGGCGGCGTGAGCGCGCATGATGTGTCCCTGGCTGCCATCAGCTGAACCATTGCGCGCAGCCACGGCCCAAGCTCGGCATGCCGCGCATGGACGCATGCATTTGCCATCCTGGCGGGATCTTCCCGCGCGGGCTCATCATCAACCTTTCCAAACGTGGCGCAAGGCCTGACAAGAGAAAGCATGGAGACATACGACTACATCATCGTCGGCGCCGGATCGGCCGGCTGCGTGCTGGCCAACCGCCTGACCCAGGACCCCGAGGTGAGCGTGCTGCTGCTGGAAGCCGGCGGGCGCGACGACTACCACTGGATTCACATCCCGGTGGGCTACCTGTATTGCATCGGCAACCCGCGCACCGACTGGATGTACCGCACCGTGGCGGAAGCCGGCCTGGGTGGGCGCTCGCTGGGCTACCCGCGCGGCCGCGTGCTGGGCGGCTCGTCCTCGATCAACGGCATGATCTATATGCGCGGGCAGCGCGAAGACTATGACGACTGGGCGCGCCTGACGGGTGACGACGGCTGGCGCTGGGACAATGTGCTGCCGCTGTTCAAGCGCAGCGAGGACCATCATCGCGGCGGGGATGAATTCCACGGCGCGGGTGGCGAATGGCGGGTGGAAGGGCAGCGCTTGCGCTGGGACATCCTGGAGCGCTTTATCGATGCCGCCGAGCAGGCCGGCATCCCGCGCACCGATGACTTCAATCGCGGCGACAACTTTGGCGTGGGCTACTTCGAGGTCAACCAGCGTCGCGGCATCCGCTGGAATACCGCGAAGGCGTTCCTGCGCCGCGCGGCGGAGCGGCCGAACCTGACGATCGTCACCGGCGCCCAGGTGAGCGCGCTGACGTTCGAGGGACGCCGCTGCACCGGCGTGGACTATCTCGGCGGCGGCAAGCCATTCACGGCGGCAGCGCGCGAGGAGGTCATCCTGGCGGCGGGCGCGATCAATACGCCGCAGTTGCTGGAGCTGTCCGGCATTGGCCAGCCCGAGCGGCTGCAGGCGGCGGGCATCGCGGTGCGCCATGCGTTGCCCGGCGTGGGCGAAAACCTGCAGGACCACCTGCAGCTGCGCAGCGTGGTCAAGGTGGAGGGCGTGCGCACGCTCAACACGCGCGCGGGCAGTTGGTGGGGCAAGCTTGGCATCGGCCTGCAGTACGCGGTCAACCAGAGCGGCCCGATGAGCATGGCGCCGTCGCAGCTCGGCGCCTTCGCGCGCTCGGATGCATCGTATGCGCGGCCCAATCTCGAGTACCACGTGCAGCCGCTATCGCTCGACAAGTTCGGCGATCCGTTGCATCGCTTCAATGCGTTTACCGCCAGCGTGTGCAACCTGCGCCCGACTTCGCGCGGCAGCGTGCACATTGCCGATCCGGATTTCCGCCACGCGCCGGTGATCGCGCCCAACTATTTGACCACCGACGCCGACCGCAAGGTCGCGGCGGATTCGCTGAGGCTGACGCGGCGCATCGTGGCCTCGCCCGCGCTCGCGCCCTACAAACCGCAGGAATGGCTGCCGGGCGCGGCGTTCGAGACCGACGAGCAACTGGCCCAGGCCGCGAGCGAGATCGGCACCACCATCTTCCATCCGGTGGGGACTTGCCGCATGGGCCGTCCCGATGACCCGCAGGCCGTGGTGGATCAGCGCCTGCGCGTGATCGGCATCGATGGCCTGCGCGTGGTCGATGCATCGATCATGCCGCTGATCACCTCGGGCAACACCAACTCCCCGACCATCATGATCGCGGAGCGTGCCAGCGACATGATCCGCGAGGACCGGCGCCGGCGCGCGAGCGGCGTGGCGCAAGGGGTCGCGCACGGCGCTGTTTCCCCGGCGGGGGCTTCGCTGGACAGCAAAGCGGGAGCCACAACCCAGGCCTGAGTACGCCGCCTGCTGCGAACGGGGGGCCAACGCGCGGCAAACCTGACACCAACCTGACATCTGGTTCATGTTTCATAATCAGTGCAAACCCGGATGTTTTGCGACGCAGCAGACGCACACAATAGACGCCGAGATGCCGTGCAGCACCGCTCACATTGGCGCGCCCCTACAAGGGCGCGTCGCGCGTTCCGGGAGGGGCGCGCACGGCGGACATCCAGGCAGCAATAAAGACAGCAAATAAATACAAGCGGCGCGAGAGCCGCAACAGCCACGGGGAGCGCAACTGGATTGGCGCGACCTGTGCGGTGGTGGTGCGACTGGCACCACAGTTCTGACCATTTGGCGGTGCCGACCAGAAGCCGGCGCCGCTGCAAGAGGGCGGGCAGGAGACCATGAATCAGCAAGAAACGATCCTGGAAACGCGGAACCTCACCAAGGAGTTCAAGGGGTTCACCGCGGTAAGCGACGTCAACCTCAAGGTGCGGCGCGGCTCCATCCATGCCTTGATCGGCCCCAACGGCGCCGGCAAGACCACCTGCTTCAACCTGCTGACCAAGTTCCTCGAGCCGACCACGGGCACGATCCTGTTCAACGGCATCGACATCACCCGCGAGAAGCCCGCGCAGATCGCCCGGCGCGGGGTGATCCGGTCGTTCCAGATCTCCGCCGTGTTCCCGCACCTGACGGTGCTGGAGAACGTGCGCATCGGGCTGCAGCGGCAGCTTGGCACGTCCTATCATTTTTGGCGCAGCGAAACCACGCTCGACGCGCTGAACGCGCGCGGCATGGAACTGCTGGAGCAGGTCGGGCTGACCGATGTGGCGCAGACGGTGACGGTCAACCTGCCGTATGGCCGCAAGCGCGCGCTCGAGATCGCCACCACGCTGGCGATGGAGCCGGAGATGATGCTGCTGGACGAGCCGACCCAGGGCATGGGCCACGAAGACGTGGCGCGCGTGACCGAGCTGATCCGCAAGGTGGCGGTGGGGCGCACCATCCTGATGGTGGAGCACAACATGAACGTGGTTTCGTCGATTGCCGACAAGATCACGGTATTGCAGCGCGGCGCGATCCTGGCCGAGGGGCCGTACGCCGAGGTATCGAAAGACCCGCGCGTGATGGAGGCCTATATGGGCACCGTCGAGGCCGAACTGCAGGGCGCGCACTGAGGAGCCAGGATGAGCACAACGCCCGCACTAGAAATCAAGGATCTGCACGCCTGGTATGGCGAATCGCACATCCTGCATGGCGTGGACCTGACCGTGAATGCCGGCGAGGTGGTGACGCTGCTGGGGCGCAACGGCGCAGGGCGCACCACCACGTTGCGCGCCATCATGGGCCTGACCGGCCAGCGCAAGGGTTCGATCCGCGTCAACGGCACCGAGACCATCGGCATGCCGACGCACAATATCGCGCACTGCGGCATCGGTTATTGCCCGGAAGAGCGGGGCATCTTCGCCAGCTTGTCGTGCGAGGAAAACCTGATGCTGCCGCCGCTGTTGAAAGGGCAGGGCGCCAGCGCTGTCACCGGCATGAGCGAGGCCGAGATCTACGAGATGTTCCCTAACCTGAAGGAGCGCCGCCAGAGCCAGGGCACGCGCCTGTCGGGCGGCGAGCAGCAGATGCTCGCCGTCGGGCGCATCCTGCGCACCGGCGCCAACCTGCTGCTGCTCGACGAGATCTCGGAGGGCCTCGCGCCCGTGATCGTGCAGGCGCTGGCGCGCATGATCCTGATGCTCAAGAAAAAGGGCTACACGGTGGTGATGGTGGAGCAGAACTTCCGCTTTGCCGCGCCGCTGGCCGACCGCTTTTATGTGATGGAACACGGCACGATCGTCGAGCGCTTCGCGGCTGCGGAGCTGCAGGCCAAGATGCCGGTGCTGAACGAGCTGCTTGGGGTCTGATTCGAATCGGCGCGCGGCGCCGTCATGAATCGCAGGCATTGTTTTAGGGCAGGAACGGGTGGCGTCAGGTGCCGCCGAAACTAAGGAGACAGGCAATGAAGATGACTCGGCAGGCGGTCGCTCTGGCGGCTATCGTAACGGGCGTGGCAATGGGTTCGGCATCGGCGCAGGTCTCGGGCGATACCGTCAAGATCGGCTACATCACCGACATGTCGGGCTTGTACGCCGACATCGACGGCCCGGGCGGCCTCGAAGCCATCAAGATGGCAATCGAGGACAACGGTGGCAAGGTGCTGGGCAAGCCGATCGAGCTGGTCTCGGCCGATCACCAGAACAAGGCCGACATCGCCGCCTCTAAGGCGCGCGAGTGGATGGACCAGCAGGGCCTGGACGTGCTGATCGGCGGCACCAATTCGGCTACCGGCCTGGCCATGAACAAGGTGGCCTCGGAGAAGAAGAAGGTCTACTTCAATATCGGTGCCGGCTCGGCGCGCCTGACCAACGAAGAGTGCTCGCCGTACACCGTGCACTATGCGTATGACACGGTGGCGCTCGCCAAGGGTACCGGCAGCGCGGTGGTCAAGCAGGGCGGCAAGTCGTGGTTCTTCCTGACCGCCGACTACGCCTTCGGCCACTCGCTGGAAAACGATACCGCGGCGGTGGTGAAGGCCAACGGTGGCACGGTGGTGGGCTCGGTGCGCCATCCGCTGTCGGCTTCCGACTTCTCGTCGTTCCTGCTGCAGGCGCAAGCGTCCAAGGCGCAGATCCTGGGCCTGGCCAATGCCGGCGGCGACACCATCAACTCGATCAAGGCGGCCAAGGAATTCGGCATCACCAAGACGATGAAGATCGCCGGCCTGCTGATGTTCATCAACGACATCCACAGCCTGGGCTTGAAGAACACCGAAGGCCTGCTGATGACCGACAGCTGGTACTGGGACATGAACGACGATACGCGCAAGTTCGCCGCGCGCTTCTTCACCAAGATGAAGAAGATGCCGAGCAGCTTGCAGGCCGCCGACTACTCCGCCGCGCATACCTACCTGAAGGCGGTCGAGGCAGCCAAGACGGATGACCCGGACAAGGTCATGGCCGAGCTCAAGAAGATGAAGATCAACGACTTCTACACCAAGGGCTACATCCGCCAGGACGGCCGCGGCATCCACGACATGTACCTGATGCAGGTGAAGTCGCCGGCCGAATCGAAGAAGCCGTGGGACTACCTGAAGGTGGTGGCCACGATCCCGGGTGAGCAGGCTTTCACCACGGTGGCGGAATCGAAGTGCGCGTTGATGAAGAAGTAAGCGAGTAAGCGTTTGAACTGAGTTGAGTTGCGTAGAGTTGATTGAGGTATGGCGCCCCCGCCCGGGACCGTTGCATGTTGACCGGGTTCGGGAGCGGGGGCCAGTGTCTTTCTTCGCTTCATTTTGACAGCGCCTGCCTGGCGGGGAACGACGGATCCCGGCTGGTGCGCAAACGGTAACGCCTGCGATGGACATCTTCGGTATTCCTCTGCCCGCCATGCTGTCCCAGTTACTGCTGGGACTGGTCAACGGTGCCTTCTATGCGATGTTGAGCCTTGGCCTCGCGGTCATCTTCGGGCTGCTCAACGTCATCAATTTTGCCCACGGGGCGCTGTTCATGCTCGGCGCGGTCCTGGCCTGGATGGGCATGGAGTACGCCGGGCTCAACTACTGGGTGATGCTGGTGTTGTCGCCGCTGGCGGTGGCGCTGATCGGCATCGTGATCGAGCGCACCATGCTGCGCTGGATCTACAAGCTCGACCATATCTACGGCCTGCTGCTGACGCTCGGCATCACGCTGGTGATCGAAGGCATCTTCCGCTCGATCTATGGGGTGTCGGGGCTGCCGTACTCGGCGCCCGAGGCGCTGAGTGGCGCCACGGATCTGGGTTTCATGATCCTGCCGAACTACCGGGCCTGGGTGGTGGCTGCCTCGCTGGTGGTGTGCTTCTCCACCTGGTACCTGATCGAGAAGACCAAGCTGGGCGCTTATTTGCGCGCCGGCACCGAGAACCCCAAGCTGGTTGAAGCCTTTGGCGTCAACGTGCCGCTGATGGTGACGCTGACCTACGGGTTCGGCGTGGCGCTGGCGGCGTTTGCCGGCGTGCTCGCGGCACCGGTGATCCAGATCTCGCCGCTGATGGGGCAGAACCTGATCATCATCGTGTTCGCGGTGGTGGTGATCGGCGGGATGGGCTCGATCATGGGCTCGATCCTGACCGGCCTCGGCCTGGGCGTGATCGAGGGCCTGACCAAGGTGTTCTACCCCGAGGCCTCCTCCACGGTCGTGTTCTTCATCATGGTGATCGTGCTGATGCTGCGCCCGGCCGGGCTGTTCGGGAGGGAGAAGTGATGAACCAACCAACCGGCGCGGCAGTGGCCGCGGGGCAGACAAGACAGGGGCGGGGCGTGCAGAAGAAACTGTTGTACGGATTGTTGCTGGCAGCGCTGATCCTGGCGCCGATGGCCGGAGCGTATCCGGTGTTCGTGCTCAAGGTGCTGTGCTTCGCGCTGTTCGCGTGCGCCTTCAACCTGCTGATCGGCTATACCGGGCTGCTGTCGTTCGGCCATGCGGCCTTCTTTGGCGGCGCGGCCTATACGGCCGGGCATGCGATGAAGGTATGGGGCGTCACGCCTGAGGTCGGGCTGGTGCTGGGCACGCTGGCGGGCGCCTTGATCGGTTACGTGGTCGGGTACATCGCGATTCGCCGGCAAGGCATCTATTTCTCGATGATCACGCTGGCGCTGGCGCAGATGCTGTTTTTCTTCTGCCTGCAGGTGCCGTACACCGGGGGCGAGGATGGCTTGCAGGGCATTCCGCGCGGCAAGCTGTTCGGTGTGTTGTCGCTGGCCAACGATCTGACGCTGTATTACGTGGCGCTGGCGATCATCGTAGCGGCCTTCGCGCTGATCGTGCGGACCGTGCATTCGCCCTTCGGCCAGATCCTCAAGGCAATCAAGGAAAACGAGCCGCGCACCATCTCGCTGGGCTACGATACGGACCGCTTCAAGCTGATGGTTTTTGTGCTGTCTGCGGCGCTTTCCGGGTTGGCCGGGTCGATCAAGGCGCTGGTGCTGGGCTTTGCCACGCTGACCGACGTGCACTGGTCCATGTCGGGCTCGGTGATCCTGATGACGCTGGTTGGCGGCCTGGGCACGCTTTCAGGACCGCTGGTCGGGGCTTTCGTGGTGGTGGCGCTGGAAAACAAGCTTGGCGACATCGGCACCTTCCTGGCCTCGACGACGGGCATCGAGTGGTTCAACTCACTTGGCGAATCCGTCACAATGGTGACCGGCGTGATCTTCGTGATCTGCGTATTGACGTTCCGCCGCGGCATCATGGGCGAGCTTCTTGCCCGTTTTGGGAAGGCCCGGGAGTGATCGTGGGGCGACATGCCCGATTTTGGGGCTAGGGTTTCTTCTAGCTTGCTCGAAACGCACCGCTTCGTTACATTGCATATACGGTTTTCGCAGGTTAAATGGAGGCGGAAGCGAGGAGACGACAGGCGCGCAGTCACTAGGCTGCAGTGTCAATATAAGATAAGGGCGTTGCTGGGTGATCCTCGGCAACGCCTTTTTTAATTTCCGGGTTGCATGCCCGTTTCTGGTGCGTGACGTTTCCGCCATGCGGAATCGTCGTCGAAGCCACCGATTGCGCATGCGACAATGCGGCCTTGCCACCGGGCCCGCCATGCCGTCAGATTCCCCCTCTCTAATTCCTTGCTCGCCTGAATCCGCCGTGCCCCCGGCCTCGATACGCCTGGCCGGTACTGGCGATGCGCAAAGCCTGGGTGCCTGGCTGCAATCACGGCACGCATTGCCCGTAGCGGCGGCGCGTGCCCGGCAGGCGCTGCTGGAAGGCCTGCTTGCCCGGCCTGAGCGCGGGGCCTGCGTGGTGGCGCAGGCCAGCGCCGGCCAGGATCTGCTCGGTTGCCTGCCCGTTACGCTGATACCGCATCTCGGACTTGCCGGCCTTACGGCGCTTGCCACCGAATGGTGGGCTGGTGAAGTGCCGGCGGACAGGGGCGCCGCCTTGCTGCTGGATTGCTGCGGCCTGCTGGCCGACTGGTGCAGCGCGCATGGCGTGCGCCATCTGTTGCTGGCGCCAGCGCTGCTGTCCGCGGCGCAGGCTGCACCGGCGGGTTTTGCGCCGCATGCCAGCGGCCTGTGGCATCTCAATTTGTCACCAGCCGCCAAGATGCTGGGCTGACGCTTCCAGCGCGCCTGCCGCGCTTGGTTCGCCTCCTTCCCTCCGTTTTCTCTTTCTTTTCTCTTTCTTCGTCTCCCCGCGTCCATGGAATTCGCGTTTCTTGCTGTTGCCGCCTTTCTTGCCGGTCTGATCGATGCTGTCGCCGGCGGCGGTGGCCTGGTGCAGATCCCCGCGCTGTTTTCGGCCTATCCCAACATGGCGCCGGCCACGCTGCTCGGCACCAGCAAGGTGGCCTCGCTGGCCGGTACCACGAATGCGGCGTTGCGCTATGGCCGCAGCGTGCGCATCTATTGGGGCGCGACCTTGCCGACGATGCTGTCGGCCTTTGCCTTTTCAATGGCGGGTGCCTACGCGCTCACGCTGATTCCCGCGGAGCCGCTGCGCAAGTCGCTGCCCTTCATCCTGGTGGCCCTGCTGGTCTATACGGTGGCCAAGAAGAGCCTGGGCACCGAGCACGCACCGTCGCTCTCAGGCGGCAAGGAGCGCGCCGCGGCTTTGCTGGCGGGGGCCGTGATCGGCTTCTACGATGGCGTGTTCGGGCCGGGCACCGGCAGCTTCCTGATGATCGTGTTCGTGCGCGTGTTCGGCTACGATTTTCTGCACGCCTCGGCATCGACCAAGGTGGTCAACCTCGCCACCAACCTGGCGGCCTTGCTGCTGCTGGCGGCGAAGGGGCACGTCTGGTGGCAGCTCGGGCTGGTCATGGCGGTGGCTAACGTGGGCGGCAGCCAGATTGGCAGCCGCCTTGCGCTCAAGCATGGCAGCGCCTTTGTGCGGCGCGTGTTCATCGTGGTGGTGGCTGCGCTGATCGTGAAAACCGCCTGGGATGCGTTCGGCCGCTGAGCGTCGGTTCGTGGCCGTGTCGCTTGCATGCTGCGATGCGGGTTAATCCCGCTAGCCCGGCGATATGCCTGTTGCTAGACTCGCTACGCATTCCCGACCGGACGGTCGGTGAATGAGCGGCCGGCGTGGCGCACCATGGCATTGCCTGGCGAGCCCTGCCGAGCGCCGCCGGGGATCACGCGCAGGACGGGAGATTGGGGCAGGGCGGATGCGGATTCGCCCATCCATCGCCCCGGGTAGCAGGCAGGCGCCGGCGTTGCGCCTGGATACGGGCCTGAACAGCACCGAAAGGGCACCGGCACAATAAGATCCACCAGGACAAGACAGATCAGAAGATCAAAAGATCAGAAGACCAGATTGAGGCATCCGGCTGGCCGCGAGGCGGCACGGCTGCCTCTTCCGTTTGCCGCAATGGAAGGAGACACGATGACATTCAAGCGCGCCAGCCTGCTGGCTCTCGCCGCCGCCAGCCTGTGCGCCGGCACCGCCAGCGCACAGGTCAAAGTCGGAGTAACGCTATCGGCCACCGGGCCCGCAGCCTCGCTGGGCATTCCCGAAAAGAACACCATCTCGCTGCTGCCCAAGGAGATCGCTGGCAAGAAGATCGAGTACATCGTGCTCGACGATGCGTCGGACACCACCACGGCGGTCAAGAATACGCGCAAGCTGATCAGCGAAGACAAGGTCGACGTGATTGTCGGCTCCACCGTGACGCCAAACTCGCTGGCCATGGTGGATGTCGTCGCCGAGAACGAAACGCCGATGATCACGCTGGCCGCTTCGGCCCGCATCATCGAGCCGATGGATGCCAAGCGCGCCTGGGTCTTCAAGACGCCGCAGAACGACTCGCACATGGCCACCGCCATTGCCGAGCACATGACCAACCACAACGTGAAGACGGTTGCCTTTATTGGCTTCGCAGACGCCTATGGCGATAGCTGGGCGCAAGAGTTCGCCAAGGTCGGCGAGATGCGCAAGATCAAGGTGGTGGCCAACGAACGCTTTGCGCGCACCGATACCTCGGTCACCGGCCAGGTGCTCAAGATGATGGGCAGCAACCCGGACGCCGTGCTGATCGCAGGCTCGGGTACGCCCGCCGCGCTGCCCGCCAAGGCGCTCAAGGAGCGTGGCTGGAAGGGCAAGATCTACCAGACCCACGGTGTGGCCAACGCCGACTTCCTGCGCGTGTGCGGCAAGGACTGCGAAGGCACCTTCCTGCCGGCCGGGCCTCTGCTGGTGGCCGAGCAGCTGCCGGACACCAACCCGGTGAAGAAGCCCGCCATCACCTACAAGACGGCTTACGAGAAGGCATTTGGCGGCCAGGTCTCGACCTTCGGCGGCCACGCCTGGGATGCCGGCCTGCTGCTGCAGCGAGCCATCCCCGAGGCGCTGAAGAAGGGGCAGCCGGGCACCAAGGAGTTCCGCAAGGCGCTGCGCGATGCCATGGAGCAGACCAAGGAGTTGCCGATTTCCCACGGCATCATGAACATGACGCCGACCGACCACCTTGGCCTGGACCAGCGCGCGCGCGTGATGGTGGAGATCGTCGACGGCAAGTGGAAGCTGCAGACCAAGTAAGCGGCAAACGCTGGCTGCATTTGATGCAAAAAGGGCGCATGGCCAGCCATGCGCCCTTTTTGTTGGTGCTGTTTCATGCCATCCCACGTCACTGCGCGACTACAGGCAATCCCGCACTTGACACCGCATCCGCCATGCGAGATCTTTAACGTGTTAATGAATTTGGTGTTTGCCCAGGCAAGCGGAACGGGATGACGGCCATGGTGCGCCGCGGATATGCTGCACCCGGCATAGGCATGGCTTCCTGCCTGCCGTGCCAGATTACCGATGCGGCACTGCGCAATCTAAGGGTTCGTCGGGATTTCCGCTATGCGTAAGTTGTTTCATATTTCGTAACTCGTAATTTCACAAGCCAGCCGGCCTCCCTCCGCCGGCCGGACTCACCAACAATACGGGGAGACAATGGACCTCTCGATCGCCGCCATCCTGGCGCAGGACGGCATCACCTCGGGCGCCATCTATGCGCTGCTCGCGCTGGCCCTGGTGCTGGTGTTCTCGGTGACCCGCGTCATCTTCATTCCGCAAGGGGAGTTCGTCGCCTATGGCGCGCTGACCCTGGCGGCGATCCAGTCCGGCCATGCGCCGCAAAGCAGCTGGCTGCTGCTGGTCATGGGCGTGCTGACCTTTCTCTATGAGACGGTCACCATCCTGCGCAGCGCCGAACTGCGGCGGACCGCGCCCAGGCGGATCACGGTGCTGGCCGGCAAATACCTGGTCTTCCCGCTGGCTGTGCATCTGCTGGCGCAGAACTTCGACGGGCAGTCGATGCCCATGCTGGCGCAGATCGCGCTGACGCTGCTGATCGTGATTCCGCTCGGGCCCATGCTGTACCGCCTTGCCTACCAGCCGCTGGCCGAGGCCAGCACGCTGGTGCTGCTGATTGTCTCGGTGGGCGTGCACTTTGCACTGGTGGGGCTGGGGCTGGTGATGTTCGGCGCCGAGGGCTCGCGCACCGCGCCTTTCTCCGAGGCGCGCTTTGAAGTGGGCAGCCTGACGATCTCCGGGCAAAGCCTTTGGGTGGTCGGCGCATCGGCACTGATGATCGCGGGGCTGTATTTCTACTTCGAACGCACCATCGCCGGCAAGGCGCTGCGTGCCACGGCGGTCAATCGCCTGGGCGCGCGGCTGGTCGGCATCGGCACAACGCAGGCCGGGCGCCTGTCGTTCACGCTGGCAGCGGCAATGGGCGCGCTGTGCGGGATCCTGATCGCGCCGCTGACCACGGTGTACTACGAATCTGGCTTCCTGATTGGCCTCAAGGGCTTCGTCGGCGCGATCGTGGGCGGTCTGGTGAGCTACCCGGTGGCGGCTGCCGGTGCCATCCTGGTGGGGCTGCTCGAATCGTATTCGTCCTTCTGGGCCAGTGCGTTCAAGGAGGTCATCGTGTTCACCCTGATCCTGCCCGTGCTGCTGTGGCGCTCGCTCACCAGCAAGCATGTGGAAGACGAGGAATAAGGGACACGCCATGAACACCAACCTCAAGAACCGAATCTTCCTGCTGGCCTTCGCGGTAGTCCTGGCGCTGTTGCCGGTGCTGCCCACGCCCGAATTCTGGATCACGCTGGGCAACTACATCGGCCTGTACAGCATCGTCGCCATCGGCCTGGTCCTGCTCACCGGCGTGGGCGGCATGACCTCGTTCGGCCAGGCCGCTTTCGTCGGGCTGGGTGCTTACAGCACCGCCTACCTCACCACGCAGTTCGGGCTGTCGCCCTGGCTCGGCCTGCTGGTGGGGCTGGTGATCACGATGGCCTCGGCCTATGTGATCGGCCTGATCACCATGCGCATGTCGGGCCACTATCTCCCGCTGGCCACCATCGCGTGGGGCCTGTCGCTGTTTTTCCTGTTTGGCAACCTCGAATTCCTCGGCAAGTACGACGGCCTCAACGGCATTCCGGTGCTGCATGTGCTCGGCATCGAGCTGGCCTCCGGGCGCTCGATGTTCTACCTGATCTGGGCCGTGGTGCTGGTGTCGGTGATCGCCATGCAGAACCTGCTCAACTCGCGCCCGGGCCGCGCCATCCGCGCGTTGAAGGGCGGCGGCACCATGGCCGAGGCGATGGGTGTGAACACCGCATGGATGAAGGTGGTGATCTTTGTGGTAGCGGCGATGCTGGCCTGCATCTCCGGCTTTCTCTACGCGCATTTGCAGCGCGCGGTGAACCCCACGCCGTTCGGGCTGAACTACGGCATCGAGTACCTGTTCATGGCGGTGGTGGGCGGCGTAGGCCACGTGTGGGGCGCGGTGCTTGGCGCCGGCATCCTCACCATCCTGAAGGACGTGCTGCAAGGCGTGCTGCCCAAGCTGCTGGGCGCCAACGGCAACTTCGAGACCATCGTCTTCGGCGTGCTGATGGTGCTGCTGCTGCAATACGCGCGCGATGGCATCTGGCCGTTCATCAAGAAGCTGTTCCCCAGCGGGCCACCGGTGCTTGCGCCGGCGCAAGCGCCCGCGCTGCCCTTGCGCGCCAAGCCGCAGGCCGGCGAACTGATCCTCGATGTCAAAGCCGCGCGCAAGGAGTTCGGCGGGCTGGTGGCGGTCAATGACGTGAGCTTCCAGGTCCGCGCGGGCGAGATCATCGGGCTGATCGGCCCTAATGGCGCGGGCAAGTCCACCACCTTCAATCTCGTCACCGGCGTGCTGCCGGCCACGCGCGGCGAGGTGCTGTATCGCGGCGAGCAGATCTCCGGGCTGCCCTCGCGCGAGATCGTCAAGCGCGGCATCGGCCGCACCTTCCAGCACGTGCATCTGCTGCCCACCATGACCGTGCTGGAGAACGTGGCCATCGGCGCGCATCTGCGCGGCGACTTTGCGCCGCAGGGCGGCGTGACGGCAGCGATCCTGCGCATGAACAAGAACGAGGAGGCCAAGCTGCTGCACGAAGCCGCGCGCCAGCTCGAGCGCGTGGGCCTGGCCGACTGCATGTACATGGAAGCCGGCAGCCTTGCGCTGGGCCAGCAACGCATCCTGGAGATCGCGCGCGCACTGTGTTGCGATCCCGCGCTGCTGTTGTTGGATGAGCCTGCGGCAGGGCTGCGCTACAAGGAGAAGCAGGCACTGGCCGAGCTGCTGAAGAAGCTCAAGGGCGAGGGCATGAGTGTGCTGCTGGTCGAGCATGACATGGACTTCGTGATGAACCTGACGGACCGGCTGGTGGTGATGGAGTTCGGTACGCGCATTGCAGAAGGCGTGCCCGAGGATGTGCAGAAGGACCCGGCGGTGCTCGAGGCCTATCTCGGCGGCGTGGAGTAAGGAAACGACAATGAGCCTGATCCTGGAAGTGAAGGACCTCCACGTGCGCTACGGCAAGGTCGAAGCCGTGCATGGCGCCAACCTGAAAGTGGAAGCGGGAAAGATCGTCACGGTGATCGGCCCCAATGGCGCGGGCAAGTCCACCATGCTCAACGCCATCATGGGCGCGTTGCCGGTGAGCGGTTCGTCCACCGGCGCGGTGACTTACCTCGGCCACGACCTCGCCGGCCTGCCGGTGGAAGGGCGTGTGGCGCGCGGCATGTGCCTGGTGCCGGAGAAGCGCGAACTGTTTGGCTCGATGAGCGTGGCGGACAACCTGGTGCTGGGCGCCTATCGCCGCAAGCGTGCGGGTGAGAAGAACTTCCTGGACCAGATGGAAGTGGTCTACGGCCTGTTCCCGCGCCTGAAGGAGCGGGCGAAGCAGGACGCCGGCACGCTGTCCGGGGGCGAGCGCCAGATGCTGGCGGTGGGCCGGGCGCTGATGGCCAAGCCGCAGTTGCTGATGCTGGACGAGCCGAGCCTCGGGCTGGCGCCGCTGATCGTCAAGGAGATCTTTCACATCATCAATGACCTGCGCAAGACGGGGGTGGCGACACTGCTGATCGAGCAGAACGCGCGGGCGGCGCTGCAGGTTGCCGACTACGGGTACGTGATCGAGACGGGGGATATGGCGATGGAGGGGCCGGCTGCCGAGCTGGCGGCTAACCCGAAGGTGATCGAGACGTATCTGGGGCTGGCGAAAAAGGCGGCCTAGGCCTTATCGATCGCCAGAATTTATACGACGAATAATGACCGGCATTGCCGGTCATTATTATTTATGCATTGGATTGCTAGAAACCGGACCTTTGCGGAAGTGTTCTTGATCCAGGGTTAGCGCAGGGATAGGTACGCTGTATATCCATGCGAAGAATGTTGGGAATCATAAGAATTGACTATACATTCGTTATGTAGATATCGGTGGACCAAGAGGCAAGTGAATATTCGCTGAACAAAATAATTTCTGGAATCAAGCTATCTACTATGTATCCAGTGAATTTTCCTGATTGGCCTGCAGCACGTCGGGATCTTGTGCTGCCATGCCAAGTAGCCACGCACGAAACTTGGCAAATGCGGGATGGTCCCGCCTCTCCCTCGGCGCACACAGGAAGTATCCCCGCGTCAGCCTGATCGGCAAATCAAACGGCGCCACTACGCGCCCTGCGGCGATCTCATCCCGTACCAGACAGCGCTGCAACACGGCCACGCCCATGTCCGCCTTGACCGCCTGGACCAGAATCGAGACCTGGTCGAAGCCCGTGGCAAGCGCCGGCGCAGCACTGGGTACGCCTGCCGCGGACAGCCAGTGCTGCCAGTTGGCCGGGGCGGTGGTGTGGTAGAGCAAGGGTTCCTCGAGCAGTTCTGCCGGTCGGGACCATCGTCCAGACTCATGGCGGGCGCGGGCCCGGTCGGGATGGCAGATGGGCACCATCTCGCTGCCGATCACGTAGTCGCATTGCAGGCCCGGCCAGCGGTCCGAGGTGCCGGCGAGGATTGCGGCATCCGGTGCCGGGCCTGAGAAGTCCTCGTTGCGCCGGTAGGGCACGAAGTCCAGGCGGATCTCGGGGTAGCGGCGGTGGAAATCCGGCAGCCTCGGTATCAGCCATACGCTGGCGAGCGTGGGCACGGCGGACAGCGTGAGGTGATGCTGACGGTCGCGAGAGAGCAGGGCGGCGCTGGCGTTCTCGATGACTGCCAGCGGGCCGGCCACCGAGTCGAGCAGCTGACGGCCGGCATCGGTGAGCGTCAGTCGATGCGCGTTGCGCTGGAGCAGGGGTTGGCCAAAGTGGGATTCCAGCCGGGCAATCGCACGGCTGATCGCGCCCTGGGTCACGCACAGGTCTTCGGCCGCGCGCGTGAAGCTGCCCAGCCGCGCGGCGGCGGCAAAGGCATGGAGTTCGGACATCGAGGGCGAGCGTAGCCGCATGCGGTGGGGGCGGGTGTGCCGAGAATGATCTTTGGTAATGCAACCGTGCAATATAGTCGTTTGTGCGGACTCGGTAAACTCCCGACACTTGGCGAGCCAACTCATAGAAATCCAAGGAGAAGTCCGCATGATCCGAGCCCAACTTCCGCGCCGGCATTTTGTCCTGTCTTGCCTGGCGGCATGCGCCAGCCTGACCGCAGCCGGTGGCGCGCAAGCGCAGGCCAACTATCCGAACAAGCCGATTCGCCTGATCGTGCCCTTTGCCGCGGGCGGCTCGACCGACCTGTCGGCACGCCTGGTGGCGGAGTTCGGCGGGCGCGAGCTGGGCCAGTCCATCGTGGTGGAGAACAAGGGTGGCGCCGGTGGATCGCTGGGCATGGAGCAGGTTGCCCGCGCGGCGCCGGACGGCTACACCATCGGCATGGCGACGGTCAGCACGCACGGCTCGAACCCGGCTGTCTATCCCAAGCTGAACTACGATCCGATCAAGGATTTCGCGCCAGTCACCAACGTGGTGGCTATCCCGAGCGTGTTCGCTGTGCACCCCAGCGTGCCGGCCAAGACCATGCAGGAGTTCGTCGCGCTTGTCCGTGCCAACCCCGGCAAGTACAGCTTCGCCTCTCCCGGCGCCGGCTCGCTCGGCCATGTGAACATCGAGAACTTCATGATGCTGGCGAAGATCGACATTCTGCACGTGCCGTACAAGGGCGCGGGCCTGGCACTCAACGATGCGGTGGCAGGGCAGGTCAACGCCATTACCGACAACCTTTCGTCCACGCTGCCCCACGTGAAATCGGGCCGGCTGCGAGCGCTGGCCGTGCTCGGTTCCGCCCGTTCGCCGCAGCTGCCCAATGTTCCGACCTATGCGGAACTGGGCTATAAGGAGATGGGCGATGGCGGCTGGTTCGGCATCGTCGCACCTGCCGGCACGCCGCCGGCCATCGTCGCCAAGCTCAACGACGCCATCCACAAGGCGATGCTGAATCCGGAGTTCAAGCGCAAGGTCGAGGAGTCCGGCGGCACGCTGGTGCCGACCACGCCGGACGGCTTCAAGGTGCAGATCCAGCAAGCGATGGCGCGCTATGCGCGCGTGGCCAAGGCCGCCAATATCAAGCTGGACTGACAGCGATGAGCGACAACTTCGAGCCCTTCGTCCGCTTCGCGCCCTTGGCCCAGGCGTTGCCGCTGGTGTGCGACTCGCCACATAGCGGCACCCATTACCCGCGGGACTTCCGGGCGGCCATCCCCACACAGCGATTGCGTGCCGGCGAGGACACGCACATCGACGCGCTTTGGGAATCCGTGCCGCGCGTCGGCGGTACGCTGATCGCGGCTAATTTTCCGCGTGTCTACATCGATCCTAATCGCACGCTCGATGATCTGGACCCCGACTTGCTGGACGGTGCGTGGCCCGAGCCGTTGGCGCCGGGCGAGAAGACTCGCCTTGGCTACGGGCTGATCTGGCGCAACATGGATGCGGCCACCCCGATCTACGACCGCAAGCTCTCGCTGCAAGAGGTACGCGACCGGATCGACCGCTACTATCGGCCCTACCATCGGGCGCTGTCGGAAGCGGTCGAGGACACCTATCGGCGCTTCGGGGCGGTCTGGCATCTGAACCTGCACTCGATGCCGAACAACGCGTACGAGCGCCTCAAGATTCAGAGTCCGCACCCGCTGGCCGATTTTGTGCTGGGCGACCGCGATGGCGCCACCTGCGAGGCTGGCTTTGTCGGGCTGGTGGCGTCGGAATTGCGCGCGCTGGGATATACCGTGGCGCGCAACGATCCGTACAAGGGCGTGCAACTGATCGCACAAATCGGCCGCCCGGCCGAGCGGCGCAACAGCTTGCAGATCGAGATTCGCCGGCCGCTGTACATGGATGAAGTGACACGTGAGCGTAACGGTGGCTTTGACGAACTCCAGGTCAATCTTGGTCGACTTGTCGAGCGCATCGGCGCTTATCTGAGCGAGCAACGCAGACTGTAGGTGCCTCGGTCTTCCGCTGTGCACACAAGAAAGCCGGGCCATTGCGCCTGGCTTTTTTGTTTCACGTGGAACACACCCAAGTTCTTCATGGCGCATGTTTCACGTGAAACATGCTGCGGCGCAGGGACGCCACGGAGATTGCCGCTATAATTCGGCATCCCGATTTATTCCCGCTAGCCTCCCGGAGGAGGTGCCTCCATGCTTTACCCAAAAGAATTCGATGTCATTGTTGTCGGTGGTGGCCACGCCGGCACGGAAGCTGCACTCGCCGCGGCGCGTATGGGTTGCCAGACGCTGCTGCTGAGCCACAACATCGAGACCCTTGGTCAGATGAGCTGCAATCCGTCCATCGGCGGCATTGGCAAGGGCCATCTCGTCAAGGAGGTGGATGCGATGGGCGGCGCCATGGCGGCAGCCACGGATGAGTCGGGCATCCAATTCCGCATCCTGAATTCCAGCAAGGGCCCGGCCGTACGTGCCACGCGCGCTCAGGCGGACCGTGTGCTGTATCGCAAGGCGATTCGCGCGCGGCTGGAGAATCAGCCCAACCTCATGCTGTTCCAGCAGGCCGTGGATGACCTGGTGGTGGAGGGTGATCGTGTTGTCGGCGCCGTCACGCAGGTCGGCATCACCTTCCGCGCACGCGCCGTGGTGCTGACCGCCGGTACCTTCCTCGATGGGAAGATTCACGTGGGGCTGGATAACTACACAGGCGGTCGCGCGGGCGACCCGGCCTCGGTCTCGCTTTCCGCGCGCCTGAAAGAGCTCAAGCTGCCGCAGGGCCGCCTGAAGACCGGTACGCCGCCGCGTATCGACGGACGCACCATCGATTTCTCCGTGATGGATGAGCAACCCGGCGATCTCGATCCGGTGCCGGTGTTCTCCTTCCTGGGTCGTGCCGAGCAGCACCCGCAGCAACTGCCGTGCTGGATCACGCATACCAACAGCCGGACCCACGACATCATCCGTGGCGGCCTGGATCGCTCGCCGATGTACACCGGCGTGATCGAAGGGGTGGGGCCGCGGTACTGTCCCAGCATCGAGGACAAGATCCACCGCTTTGCCAGCAAGGACAGCCACCAGATCTTCCTGGAACCGGAAGGGCTGACGACCAACGAGTTCTACCCCAACGGTATCTCCACCAGCCTGCCGTTCGACGTGCAACTTGCCCTGGTGCACTCGATCCGGGGCATGGAGAACGCGCACATCCTGCGCCCGGGCTACGCCATCGAGTACGATTACTTTGATCCGCGTGCCCTCAAGGCCTCGCTGGAGTCCAAGGCCATCAGCGGCTTGTTCTTTGCCGGGCAGATCAACGGCACTACTGGCTACGAAGAAGCGGCTGCCCAGGGCCTGCTGGCTGGGATCAATGCCGGCTGCTTCGTACGGGAGCGCGATGCCTGGACTCCCCGGCGGGACCAAGCCTATCTTGGGGTTCTGGTCGACGATCTGATCACCCGTGGGGTCTCGGAACCGTACCGAATGTTCACCAGCCGCGCCGAGTTCCGTTTGAGCCTGCGGGAAGATAATGCCGATATGCGATTGACCGAGGCCGGTCGGGAGCTGGGTGTGGTCGATGATGTGCGTTGGGATGCATTTAACCGGAAACGCGATGCTGTTTCACGTGAAACAGAGCGGCTGAAGGGTACCTGGGTGAATCCGGGCATCCTGCCGGAAGCCGATGCCGTGCCGTTGCTGGGCAAGGCGATCGAGCGCGAGTACAACCTCGCCGATCTGCTGCGCCGTCCCGCTGTCACGTACGAAGCGCTGATGGCGTTGCAGGAAGGCAAGTTCGCACCTGCCCAGGCACTCGATGCCGACCCGCTGCTGGTCGCGCAGATTCGCGAGCAGATCGAGATCGGCATCAAGTATCACGGCTACATCGCCCGGCAAGCCGCAGAGGTGGACAAGCTCGAAGCCAACGAATCCACCCGCCTGCCTGAAGATTTCGACTACACGGAAGTGCGGGGCCTTGGCATTGAGGTTGGCCAGAAGCTGAATCAGCACCGGCCCGAGACCCTCGGCCAGGCATCGCGTATTTCTGGCGTGACGCCAGCCGCGATTTCGCTGCTGCTGGTCCATCTGAAAAAGAAGGGCATGGGGCGTACCAAGTCCGACTCCAGCCAAGAGGCCGCCTGAGTGAGGAACCAACGTTACGCGGCCGTGGATGACGCCGACCAGCGCCGCCGCCTGGAGGCAGGCTTGTCCGCCATCGGCCTGGCGCTCTCCGCGAGCCAGATCGATCAGTTGTTTGCCTATCTGGCACTGCTGCGCAAATGGAACGCCATCTATAACCTGACCGCCATCCGCCATCCCGACGAGATGTTGACCCATCACATGCTCGACTCGCTGGCTGCCGTGCCGGTGCTGGCGCAAGCGGCTCGCGCCGCGGCGGTCGAGGAGGGCGCGCGTGGCCGGGTGCTGGACGTAGGTTCGGGCGGCGGCATGCCTGGTCTGCCGCTGGCCATCACCTGTCCCGACCTGTCGGTGCTGATGGTCGACATCGTGCAAAAGAAAACTGCGTTCCTGACGCAATGCCGGGCACAGCTCGGCCTGTCCAACGCTGCTGCCCATTGGGGCCCGGTCGAAAAGCTGGAAGATGGCAAGGGATACGCAGTCATCACGTCTCGCGCGTTTGCCGAGCTGAGCGATTTCGCATCGCTCGCCGGCCACCTGCTGGCGCCGGGCGGCAAGCTGATTGCCATGAAGGGCGTTTATCCTCAGCCCGAACTCGATCGCATGGAAGCGGCCGGCCTGATGGCCGAGTGGCAGGTTGAGGCAATACCACGCCTGACCGTACCGGAACTGGACGCAGAACGTCACCTGGTGGTGCTGTCGCGCCGCTGACCCGGCCGGTGGTTGTCGCCGGCGCCCACCCCCGGCAGGTAGAAATCAAGCAGGAGCAGCAGGAACATATGGCCAAGGTATTCGTGATCGCAAACCAGAAGGGCGGCGTCGGCAAGACCACCACCACGGTGAACCTTGCCGCCGGCTTGGCGGCACAGGACCAGCGTGTGTTGCTGATCGACCTCGATCCCCAGGGCAATGCCTCGATGGGTTCCGGCATCGACAAGCAGTCGCTCGAGCACAGCGTCTACCAGGTGCTGGTTGGCTTGTCGACGGTGAGCCAGGCGCGCCAGCATTCCGAATCCGGCAAGTACGACGTGCTGCCCGCCAACCGCGAACTGGCCGGCGCGGAAGTGGAACTGGTCGAACTGGACCAGCGCGAGAAACGCCTCAAGAACGCCATTGCCGAGGTCGATGCCGAATACGATTTCGTCTTGATCGACTGCCCGCCGTCGCTGTCGCTGCTGACCCTCAACGGGCTGTGCGCGGCCAACGGCGTGATCGTGCCGATGCAGTGCGAGTACTTCGCACTGGAAGGGCTGTCGGATCTCGTCAATACCATCAAGCAGGTGCACGCCAACCTCAATCGCGACCTGAAAGTGATTGGCTTGCTTCGTGTGATGTTTGATCCGCGTGTCACTTTGCAACAACAAGTGTCGGCCCAGCTTGAGTCGCATTTTGGCGACAAGGTGTTCAAGACCGTCATCCCGCGCAATGTGCGACTGGCGGAAGCACCATCCTATGGCGTGCCCGGCGTGGCGTTCGATCCGTCGTCCAAGGGGGCCAAGGCCTACCTCGATTTCGGCGCCGAGATGATCGCGCGCGTCAAGCAACTCGACTGAACGCCGGGCTGAGAGTCACCGGGTTGAGAGTCACCGAATACAGGATACCGAGATGAGCACCGCGAAGAAGAAGGGCCTGGGCCGCGGACTGGAAGCCCTGCTGGGTGGGCCAGCCGAGATCGTCGATGCCGTGAAGCAGGAGGGCGCACCCTCTGTGCTCCGCCTGGACCAGCTCCAGCCCGGCAAGTACCAGCCGCGCACGCGCATGGACGAAGGCGCGCTGCAGGAGCTGGCCGCGAGCATCCGTGCCCAAGGCCTGATGCAGCCGATCCTGGTGCGCCGCGTTGCAGAGCCGGATCGCTACGAGATCATTGCCGGCGAGCGCCGCTTCCGCGCCTCCAGGATCGCCGGGCTTGAAGAGGTGCCGGTGCTGGTCAAGGACGTGGCCGACGAAGCCGCGGCTGCGATGGCGCTCATCGAGAATATCCAGCGTGAAGACCTCAACCCGCTGGAAGAAGCGCAGGGCATCATGCGCCTGGTGCGCGAATTCAATTTCACCCACGAGCAGGCAGCGGAATCGGTAGGGCGCTCGCGCAGCGCGGTGTCCAACCTGCTGCGTCTGCTGAACCTGGCCCAGCCGGTGCAGACCATGCTGATGGCGGGCGACCTCGACATGGGCCACGCCCGTGCGCTGCTCTCCGCCGACGGCGCCAACCAGATCACGCTCGCCAATCAGATCATTAACAAACGTTTATCGGTGCGCGAGACCGAAAAGCTGGTAGCCTCCACCCTCAAGCCCTTTGACCTCAGGTTGCAGAAGCCGAACAACGGCGCGCCGGCGCGCGACGTGGCCCGGCTTGAGGAAGAACTATCCGACGTGCTTGGCCTGCCGGTGCAGATCAAGCTGGGCGTGCGGGGCAAAGGCCAGCTCACCATTCACTTCACCAGCAATGATGCGCTCGACGGTGTGCTGACACGCCTGCGCGAGCCCGGCGAAAGCCAGTCACCCGCCTGAGCGGGATTTCCCAAAAATAGTGCGCGATTAACGGTCGGTGCCGCTGTGCAGCGGCTTGGTGCAATTGGATGCTGGCCGGTTCTGGCTCGGCGCGCGCACGCCTGTGTAAGGTCTGTGCAAGGCCGATAAACGAATATGGTGCGCCGCCAGCCTTGGGCGGCTCAATTACCTGGCGCGTTATTGTTGGGCGTCGGCCGCGCACGCACTATGGGTTCGTGGCGATTGCAAGTGAAATGCGGACTGTTGCAAGGCGTCTGTAAGCAGATTGACTCGCATGGTGCATTCCTCGTAAAATCGTGCGGTTTGAATTCCGGCCGGTCCAGAAAAGTTCCGGGGCGGATTAAACAACAAGCAGCAACGAGCAAAGGCAATAGCAGGTGGTTTCAGATCGTCAGGATGCTGGTCGGAAAACCGACTGGCAGACGCGTGATGCCTGGGAAGACGAGGCAGAACGCGAAGAAGAGGCGGTCGATCCGCTGTCGCGCGTCGAGGCGGAAACGCTGTTCGGCGAGCGCGCGCTGCGCCCTTCGCGCATGACGCCCGGCAGGGTCGTGCTGGCGCAGGTTGCGGTTACTTTGTTGTCGGCCATTGCCTGGCGACTTTTTGCTGGCGGTAACGCCGGCGCGGCGGGTTGGTCGGCACTGCTCGGTGGCACGGTTTGTTTCGTGCCCAGTGGTTTCTTCGCGCTGCGACTCTGGATGGCGCGCGAACGTCCCTCGATCAGCGGACTGGTGGTCGGCGAGGCGATCAAGGTGTTTGCCACCGCCGGGTTGTTCGTCCTGGTAGTGGTGCTGTACAGCGAGTTGCGCTGGGTACCGATGCTGGTCACGTTCCTGCTTGTGCTCAAGACTTACTGGGTCGCGCTGGCGATTCGCTGAGGTTGCGCCCCAGGCTGGTGGGCCGGCCAGGCGCGGTAGGTCGGATAAGTGTGCTTCTCGTCGAAGTGGGGCACGAAAACAGAATATCAAGATGTTTTTGCGTGGCGCGTCACAACAGTGAAGCGCGGCGTGGATAAGGTTCAAACGAGCTTGCCCGCGGTGACCAGCAAAGTGTGCTGAAGGCGGTGCAAGAAGCGTACCGGCAAATTGCCGGCAACTGGTTTCGCAATATTACGGTTCGTTTCGACATGTCAGCTGCTCAAGGCGCCGAACAGGCCCTCACCCCCTCCGGCTATATCGCCGAACACTTGCAGAACCTCAATACGGTTGGCGGCAAGCAAGCCTCCGTCGTTGACTTCAGCGTCCTCAACTACGACACCGTGTTCTGGTCGGTGCTGTGCGGCGCCATCGCCGTGATTTTCCTGTACGCCGCCGCGCGCCGCGCGACCGCCGGCGTGCCGGGCCGCTTCCAGGCTTTCGTGGAAATGATCGTCGAGATGGTCGACGACCAGGCCAAGGGCATCATCCATGGCGACCGTTCCTTCATCGCTCCGCTGGCACTGATGGTGTTCTGCTGGATCACGGTGATGAATGCCATCGACTTGATCCCGGTCGACTGGGTTACCGGCCTGAACGGCCTGCTGGGTATTTTCCACATCCATCTGCCGCACCACCGCGCGGTTGCCACGGCCGACCTGAACGGTACGCTGGGCATGTCGTGTGCAGTGCTGGTGCTGATGATCTATTACAGCTTCAAGATCAAGGGCGTGGGCGGCTTTGCCCATGAACTGCTGTCGGCCCCGTTCGGCGCCAAGTGGTACCTGGCCCCGTTCAACCTGATCCTGAACCTGATTGAATTCCTGGCCAAGGCGGTTTCGCTGGGCATGCGGTTGTTCGGCAACATGTACGCCGGCGAACTGGTGTTCCTGCTGATCGCGCTGCTGGGTTCCATCTGGACGTTCGGTGCGGACCTCTCCGCGCTGGGCTTCGTCGGTCATGTGCTGGCCGGTACGGTATGGGCGATCTTCCACATCCTGATCGTTCTGCTCCAGGCTTTCATTTTCATGATGCTGACGCTGGTGTACATCGGCCAGGCACACGATCACCACTGATTTAAGTTTTTCGGTTTTTCGGTTTTTTGGTTCTAAGTCTCTTCTCAATTAAAGGAGTAGTCATGCAAGCATATCTCGCCAACATCCAGGGTCTGACCGCCATCGGTATCGGCATCATCATCGGTCTGGGCGCAATCGGCGCCTGCCTGGGTATCGCCCTGATGGGTGGCAAGTACATCGAAGCGTGCGCACGTCAGCCTGAACTGATGAACCCGCTGCAAACCAAGATGTTCCTGCTGGCTGGCCTGATCGACGCGGCATTCCTGATCGGCGTGGGCGTTGCAATGCTGTTCGCATTCGCCAACCCGCTGCTGGCTGTCATCAAGTAATTCTTTTCGGTCTGCATGATGCTGACGGGCGGCGCGGGCCACTTAGCCTGGCCGCCCTTGCGCATTTATCTGTAGTTTGATTACCGAAAGGAACACACCATGAATCTGAACGCAACGTTTTTTGCGCAGATGGTCGTGTTCTTCATCCTGTGGTGGGTAGTTGCCAAATTCATTTGGCCGCCGCTGGTGAAGGCGCTCGACGAACGCGCAAAGAAGATCGCCGATGGCCTCGCCGCCGCTGAAAAAGGCAAGGCTGAGCTCGAACTCGCCAACAAGCGCGTGGACCAGGCCCTGGCCGAAGCCCGCACCGAAGGCGCTCAACGCGTCGCTGACGCCGAGAAGCGCGCTCAGCTGACCGCTGACGAGATCAAGCAAAACGCCCAGGCAGAAGCCGCACGCATCATTGCCCAGGCCAAGGCCGAAGCCGAACAGCAAGTTACCCGTGCGCGCGAGCAATTGCGCGACCAGGTCGCCGTGCTGGCCGTCAAGGGTGCCGAGCAGATCCTCAAGCGCGAAGTGAACGCGCAGGTCCACGCGGATCTGCTCAATCAACTCAAGGCTGAGCTCTAATCATGGCTGAAACCGCAACCATTGCCCGTCCCTACGCCGAGGCGCTGTTCCGCGTCGCGACCGAATCGAGCGGCAATCTGGATGCATGGTCCGAGCTGGTGTCGGAAATGGGGCAAGTTGCCGCCAATCCCGACATGAAGGCGGTGGCTGGCGATCCGAACGTGCACGGCGACAAGCTGAGCGCACTGTTCCTGTCGGCCCTGAAGTCTCCGGTCAACGACGAAGCCAAGCGCTTCGTCAGCCTGCTGGTGGATAACCACCGCCTGTCGGTATTGCCGGAAATCGCCGAGCAGTTCCATGCGCTCAAGAACGACCGTGAAGGGTCGGCTGATGTCGAGATCACGAGTGCCTTCCCCCTTGAGGGCGCAAGCCTGACCGACCTCGTCGCCGCGCTCGAACGCAAGTTCGGCCGCAAGCTGCAGCCCTCGGTTGCGGTGGACCCGTCGCTGATTGGCGGCGTGCGCGTCAAGGTCGGCGACGAAGTGCTCGACACCTCCGTGCGTGCGCGCCTGGCAGCAATGCAAGTGGCGCTGACCGCATGATGCGCGAGAAGCGCACCAGCCGACGGATTGAAGAATTAGGAGCATTGTGATGCAACTGAACCCCTCAGAAATCAGCGAGCTGATCAAGTCCCGCATCTCGGGTCTTGGCGCCGACGCTGAAGTGCGCAACACCGGCACGGTGATTTCCGTGACCGATGGTATCTGCCGCGTGCACGGCCTGTCTGGCGTGATGCAGGGCGAGATGCTGGAATTCCCCGGTAACACGTTCGGTCTGGCACTGAACCTCGAGCGCGACTCTGTCGGCGCCGTGGTGCTGGGCGACTACGAACACATTTCCGAAGGCGACCCGGTCAAGTGCACCGGCCGCATTCTGGAAGTGCCGGTTGGCAAGGAACTGCTGGGCCGCGTGGTCAACACGCTGGGTCAGCCGATCGATGGCAAAGGCCCGATCAACGCCAAAGAAACCGACGTGATCGAAAAGGTTGCCCCTGGCGTGATCGCACGTCAGTCGGTCAGCCAGCCGGTGCAGACCGGCCTGAAGTCGATCGACGCGATGGTGCCGATTGGCCGCGGCCAGCGCGAGCTGATCATTGGCGACCGCCAGACCGGCAAGACCGCCGTTGCTGTCGACGCGATCATCAACCAGAAGGGCAAGGGCGTTTTCTGCGTCTACGTGGCAATCGGTCAGAAGGCTTCGACCGTGAACAACGTGGTGCGCAAGCTCGAAGAACTGGGCGCGATGGAATACACCATCGTCGTTGCTGCTACGGCTTCGGACTCCGCCGCCATGCAGTACCTGGCTGCCTACGCTGGTTGCACGATGGGCGAGTACTTCCGCGACCGCGGCGAAGACGCGCTGATCGTTTATGACGACCTGACCAAGCAAGCCTGGGCCTACCGCCAGGTGTCGCTGCTGCTGCGCCGCCCGCCGGGCCGCGAAGCTTACCCCGGCGACGTGTTCTACCTGCACTCGCGTCTGCTCGAGCGCGCAGCCCGCGTGAACGCCGACTACGTCGAGAAGTTCACCAAGGGCGCAGTGACCGGCAAGACCGGCTCGCTGACCGCGCTGCCCGTGATCGAAACGCAAGCTGGCGACGTGTCCGCTTTCGTGCCGACCAACGTGATCTCGATCACCGACGGCCAGATCTTCCTGGAAACCGACCTGTTCAACGCAGGTGTGCGCCCCGCAATCAACGCCGGTATCTCGGTGTCGCGCGTTGGTGGTGCCGCCCAGACCAAGGTCGTCAAGAAGCTGTCCGGCGGTATCCGTACCGACCTGGCCCAGTACCGTGAACTGGCTGCGTTCGCGCAGTTCGCTTCCGACCTGGACGATGCCACCCGCAAGCAGCTGGAGCGCGGCCGCCGCGTGACGGAACTGCTCAAGCAGGCTCAATACCTGCCGCTGCAGGTGTGGCAGCTGGCCGCGTCGCTGTACGCAGCCAACAACGGCTTCCTCGACAACGTGGAAGTGAAGGACATTCTCCCGTTCGAGAAGGGCCTGCACGACCATCTGAAGACCAAGTACGCCGACCTCGTCAATCGCATCGAAGATTCCAAGGATCTGTCGAAGGAAGACGAAGCCACCCTGCGTGCCGCGATCGAGGATTTCAAGAAGTCCGCCGCGTTCTAACCGCGCAATTCCACGAAACTGCGCCGGCACCGTTGCCATGACGGTGCCGGTGCGGCACGAATGGAGAGGAAGATATGGCCGGAACGAAAGAAATTCGAACCAAGATCAAGAGCGTGCAAAACACGCGCAAGATCACCAAGGCGATGGAGATGGTCGCCGCGTCCAAGATGCGCAAGGCGCAGGAACGGATGCGCAACGCCCGTCCCTATGCTGAGAAAGTGCGCAATATCGCGGCGCACCTGGCTGCGGCCAACCCCGAGTTCAAGCACCCCTTCATGGTGGCACGCGACATCAAGCGCGCCGGCATGATCGTGGTAACGACGGACAAGGGGCTGTGCGGCGGCATGAACACGAACGTGCTGCGTGCGGTAACCAATGAGCTGCGTGAGCTGCAAAGCCGCGGCGTGGAGGTGCAGAGCACCGCCATTGGTTCCAAGGGCTTGCAGTTCATGGGCCGCATCGGCGCCAAGGTGCTCTCGCACGTGGTGCACCTCGGTGACACCCCGCATCTGGAAAAACTGATCGGTGCCATCAAGGTCCAGCTCGACGCCTTCACCAATGGTGAAATCGATGCTGTGTACCTGGCTTACACCAAGTTCATCAATACGATGAAGCAGGAGCCGATGGTGGAGCAGCTGCTGCCGCTCCCCGCCGACAAGTTTGCCCAGACCGAAGATGAAAAGCGCGCCTACTCGTGGGATTACATCTACGAGCCCGACGCACAGACCGTAGTGGAAGAACTGTTGGTCCGCTACGTCGAAGCGCTGGTGTACCAGGCCGTGGCCGAAAACATGGCGTCCGAGCAATCGGCGCGCATGGTGGCCATGAAGGCGGCATCCGACAATGCCAAGAACGTGATCGGCGAACTGCAACTGGTCTACAACAAGACCCGTCAGGCAGCGATTACCAAGGAACTGTCGGAAATCGTCAGCGGTGCCGCAGCCGTCTAAGGCGTCAAGTATTCAAGCTATCGGAGATACGAAATGAGTATCGGAAATATTGTGCAGTGTATTGGCGCCGTGGTGGACATCGAGTTCCCCCGCGACGCGCTGCCTAAGGTCTACGAAGCGCTCGTGCTGGAAGACAGCAACGAAGCCTCGTTCGCCGAGAAGGGCCTGACCTTCGAAGTGCAGCAACAGCTGGGTGACGGCGTGGTGCGTACCATTGCCCTCGGCTCGTCGGACGGCCTGCGCCGCGGCATGGCAGTGAAGGGCACTGGCGCCCCGATCTCGGTGCCCGTCGGTCACGGCACGCTGGGCCGCATCATGGACGTGCTGGGTCGTCCCATCGACGAAGCCGGCCCGATCGCTTCGGACGAGCTGCGCTCGATCCACCAGAAGGCCCCGAAGTTCGACGAACTGTCGCCTTCGGTTGACCTGCTCGAAACCGGCATCAAGGTGATCGACCTGGTGTGCCCGTTCGCAAAGGGCGGCAAGGTGGGTCTGTTCGGTGGCGCCGGCGTCGGCAAGACCGTGAACATGATGGAGCTCATCAACAACATCGCCAAGCAGCACAGCGGTTTGTCGGTGTTCGCCGGCGTGGGCGAGCGTACCCGTGAAGGGAACGACTTCTACCACGAAATGAAGGACTCGAACGTTCTCGACAAGGTGGCCATGGTGTTCGGCCAGATGAACGAGCCGCCGGGCAACCGTCTGCGCGTGGCACTGTCCGGCCTGACCATGGCCGAGAAGTTCCGCGACGAAGGCCGTGACATCCTGTTCTTCGTCGACAACATCTACCGCTACACGCTGGCCGGTACCGAAGTGTCCGCACTGCTGGGCCGTATGCCTTCCGCAGTGGGTTACCAGCCGACGCTGGCCGAGGAAATGGGCAAGCTGCAAGAGCGCATCACCTCGACCAAGACTGGCTCGATCACGTCGATCCAGGCCGTGTACGTGCCTGCGGATGACTTGACCGACCCGTCGCCTGCTACCACCTTCCTGCACTTGGACTCGACCGTCGTGCTGTCGCGTGACATCGCCGCGCTGGGTATCTACCCGGCTGTCGATCCGCTCGACTCGACCTCGCGTCAGCTGGACCCGCAAGTCGTGGGTCAAGAGCACTACGACGTGGCCCGTCGCGTGCAGCAAACGCTGCAACGCTACAAGGAACTGCGCGACATTATCGCGATTCTGGGCATGGACGAACTGTCGCCGGAAGACAAGCAGTCGGTGTCGCGCGCTCGTAAGATCCAGCGTTTCCTGTCGCAGCCCTTCCACGTTGCGGAAGTGTTCACGGGTTCGCCGGGCAAGTACGTCACGCTGAAGGAAACCATCCGCGGCTTCAAGATGCTGGTGGACGGCGAGTGCGATCACCTGCCGGAGCAAGCGTTCTACATGGTCGGCTCGATCGACGAAGCCTTCGAGAAGGCCAAGAAGCTCCAGTAAGCGGCGTCTTTCGCTGCCGGCGCCGGAGTGGCGGCCTAGCCACGGACAGCAATGTCCGGGGCGGCCGCGCTCAGCCCGGCAGCGGAATATTTGCTTCCTGGCAACGGGAAGCCGAAGCTTTCAGGGACTAAAGGAATTCACATGGCAACCATTCTTGTAGACGTCGTCAGCGCCGAATCGTCGATCTTCTCCGGTCAGGCGAAGTTCGTGGCACTGCCGGGCGAGTCGGGCGAGTTGGGTATCCTGCCGGGCCATACGCCGCTGATTACGCGTATCCAGCCGGGCGCGGTGCGCATCGAGAAGGAAGACGGCAGCGAAGAGTTCGTGTTCGTGGCCGGCGGGATTCTCGAAGTCCAGCCCAAGCACGTCACCGTGCTGGCAGACACCGCTATCCGCGGCAGCGATCTCGACGAAGCCAAGGCGCAGGAAGCCAAGCGCGCCGCCGAGGAGCTGATGCAGAACCAGAGCAGCGATCTCGACCTGGCACGTGCCCAGAGCGAGCTTGCCGTGGCAGCAGCACAGCTGGCTGCCATCGCGCGCCTGCGCCGGAAACGGTAAGAAAAAGCAGGGCCGCTGCAGCTGTTGTTTTTTTGGCGGCGGCGAAAAAAAAGGCAGCTGCGAGGCTGCCTTTTTTTCATGCCAACGACTATTCTGTCGGCTCAGGACAAAAAAAAGCGCGCGGGCCGGGGAGGCGCCGCGCGGACGGGAAAATCCCTTCGAGGGGTCAATTCGAAGGAA
This sequence comes from Cupriavidus sp. UME77, assembly GCF_014170355.1. Classification (NCBI taxonomy): domain Bacteria; kingdom Pseudomonadati; phylum Pseudomonadota; class Betaproteobacteria; order Burkholderiales; family Burkholderiaceae; genus Cupriavidus; species Cupriavidus sp. UME77. The sequence continues at coordinate 125,314 of NZ_LZZU01000046.1, read as the reverse complement.
CGGGTAAGGTCCAGGTCAACCAACAGGCGCTAACCACATTCTTGGTGGTCCAGCACTCGGTCAGGCGGTATTGATCGCATTCAGACGATCCAACCATCCGGAACCGGCAAGCGCCAACATCATCTCAACCTGGTACACCGATCACAGGCATCGCCTGCGATCCGGTCAATCTGGGTGGGAATGCTTCCTTAGGCTTTCTTCCATGACGCCCTCCCTTTCTGTTTGGGGGAGGGAACGCCTTTCACAAAAACTGATTGTGTTGAAGCATTGTGGGGGAAACTTTTGGGGATGGCAGTAACAAAATGTATCGGTTTGCAAGAAGTTGAAAGCGCGGTAACCAAATAAGCGTCTAAATAGGCATAAATGGGCATGCTAGGCCACGTGCCACCGCACTCGCCGTCAGGCGGCGGGAACATCACCACGCGGCGCGGGTCCGATAGCTTTCGCTGATCCTGCCATCCGCCATGCGGTCCGGCCATCCACTGCCATGCCGCTTTCCTTCCCCTTTTCCCCTTTTTACAGCGTTGCCCAGGCTCCCGCAAATATCGCGAGAGGCCTTGTCCAGCATAGGCTGGCGGCGTTACTGGCCGCGTCTTTCATGGCGGTTGGCCAGGTTGGCGCGGCCGAGCCGCAAGCCCCCGCCGGCGCGCTCTGGCAAGGCGAGCTCGACGGCCGCATACAGGTATCGCTGACGATATTTCCGCGCGCGGGCACTGGCGGGATCGATGGCACGGCCCGTTACGATTCAATGCTTGCCAGCGCGCCGCGTCAACTCGATGGCCAATTGACATCCGACGGACGGCTGAGCGTGCACGAGCGCGTCACTGGCCAGGCGCCTGTTGAGTATCCCGAAGCCCGCGATGGTGCACGTTTCGAGGGCACCGTCTCCTCCGATGGGTTGAGTGTCAGTGGGGAATGGATGAATACCGACGGTACCCGCCGCCAGGCATTGACACTCACGCGCAAGGCAATCTATCGCGAGCGCACCGTGAATGTGGCTGGCGCACGTCTTACCGAACGCTATCCCGAAACCGGCCGCCCAAACGTGGATGCCCTCATTACGTCACTGCGTACCAGCGCCTGCGGCCAGGGCGAACAGGAGTGCCGCAGCGCGATCGAGGTAATGCGGCTGGATGCCGGCAACGTCGGCCTGCTGCGCACCACCTGGCGCTACAGCGGTGGCGCGCATGGCAGCCTCGACTTCGTGAGTGGCACGTGGCGGCGTCATGGCCTGGCGGGTGCAGTGGCATCCGCGCCAACTGCCCAGCCGGTCTATCGCCGGGTCGGGCTAGCCGATCTCTTGCAGCCGGGCGAGGCTTGCCTGCAAAAACTCAATGACGAGCTACAAGCGGCACTGAAGCGGCAGGGCGCAGCCGAGCCCGCGCGTGGCTTGCTTGACGCACAAGCGCTGCAGGAATCGCGCGTCCCGTTTACCCTGTACCGCGGTGGCGTGGTGTTGCACTATGCCCCCTACGCGGTCGGCCCATTTGCGCAGGGCGCCTACCAGGTAGCGGTGCCGTTCGCGCGGCTGGGCAGTTGTGCCCGCCCGGTCGGTACCGGCCGCGACAAGTCCCCGGAACCCTTTGAGAAGGAATCGACGTGAGCGAGATGCAGACAGCTATTCGCGGCATGCTGGCGATGAAGACGGTAGCCGTGGCCGGCCTGTCCGGACACCCGGACCGGCCCAGCCATGAAGTGGCCGCCTACCTGCAGCGCCACGGCTATCGCATCGTTCCCGTCAATCCGCGCCATGCGGGCGAGCGCATCCTGGGCGAGACCTGCTACGCCAGCCTGGCCGAGGCCGCCGCGGCCTTGGCCAAGTTCGGGCAGCGCATTGATTGGGTCGATATCTTCCGCCGCGCAGCCGATGTGCCGCCAGTGGTCGAGGATGCCATCGCGATCGGCGCCCGCGGCGTCTGGCTGCAGCTCGGCATCGTCAATGATGAGGCGTTTGCCCGGGCCACCGCCGCCGGGTTGCTGGCGGTTCAGGACCGCTGCAGCAAGATCGAGCTGATGCGCCAGGCCGCCTGATCCCGCTAAACTAGCCACGCTAGCTCCGAATCCCGTCCTCAATTCCATCCTCAATCCCGCCCTCAATTCAGTCCCAAGCAGCCATGGCCATCGATCCCCAGCTTCTCGACTACTACCGCCGGCTCTCCGAACGCTACGCCGGGCAGCCCGAGCCGGCCGGTGCCGCCGGCCGTCGCGCGCGCTTCGCCGAGATCACGGCGACCTCGGTCGTGCCCGACCCGGAAGGCATCAAGTCCACCGATATGGAGCTGGAGCTACCCGGCCGCACGCTGGCGGCGCGATTGTTCCGCCAGGAAGGCGTGGCCGAGCCGCGCCTGATCGTCTATTTCCACGGCGGCGGCTGGGTGGTGGGATCGCATGACACGCATCACAGCGTGGCAGCGCTGCTCGCCGCCGACACTGGCTGCGCGGTGGCCAGCGTGGACTACCGGCTGGCACCGGAGCATCCGTTCCCCGCGCCGTGTGACGACGCGCTGCAGGCGGTGCTGTGGTTCGCCGAGCAACGCGCCCGCTTGCGCCTGGACACCGGCTTCCTGGCCGTGGCGGGCGACAGCGCGGGCGGGCACCTGGCCGCGCAGGCCGCGCGCTGGGCCAATGCGCACGGGCGCCCCGGCCTGGTCAACGCCCAGTTGCTGATCTATCCCGTGGCCGCGCCGGTGCTGGCCAGCGAAAGCTATCGCGCTTTTGCGGATGGCCCCGGCCTCACCCGCGACGAAATGGCCTGGTTCTGGACGGAATTCATCGGCGCCGAGCGCCTTGCCGCCGGCGCCGCCATCGAAGACACGCGCATCCACCTGATGGGCGCCGCGCCACAGCACCTGCCCCCGGCCAGCGTCGTGATGGTTGCCGCCCACGACGTGCTGCGCGACGACGGCCTGGCCTACGCTGACTACCTGGTGCGCTACGGCGCGCCGGTGATCACGCTGGAGGCAAGCGGGATGACGCACGGCTTTGCCCGCCTGCAGCCCGATGCCCCGCGCGCGCGCGAATGGATGCGCCGCGCCGCGCAGGCCTTCAAGGAACTCGCGGAGGATATCTAAGCTGCCGGCAGCGGCCGGCCATCCCGTAAAATGGCGGTCTTACGAGGATGACCATGACCGCATTGCAGAACGATACCTTCCTGCGCGCGCTGCGCCGGCAACCGACCGAGTACACCCCGCTGTGGCTGATGCGTCAGGCGGGGCGTTACCTGCCCGAATACAACGCCACGCGCGCTCGCGCCGGCAGCTTCCTCGGCCTGGCCAAGAACCCGGCCTACGCCACGGAAGTTACCCTGCAGCCCCTGGAGCGCTATCCGCTCGATGCGGCCATTCTCTTCTCCGACATCCTGACCGTGCCCGATGCCATGGGCCTCGGGCTGTCGTTTGCGCAAGGCGAGGGTCCGCGCTTTGCCCACCCGTTGCGCACCGAAGGCGACGTCAAGAAGCTGGCGGTGCCGGACATGGCCTCGCTGTCCTACGTGTTCGACGCGGTCAGCGAGATCCGCCGGGCACTGGTGCAGGACGGCCGCCAGCGCGTGCCGCTGATCGGCTTCTCGGGCAGCCCCTGGACGCTGGCCTGCTATATGGTCGAGGGTGCGGGCTCCTCCGATTTCCGCACGGTCAAGGCCATGATGTACAGCCGCCCCGACCTGATGCACCGCATCCTGGAGATCAACGCGCAGGCCGTGTCGGCCTACCTGAATGCGCAGATCGAGGCAGGTGCGCAAGCCGTGATGCTGTTCGACACCTGGGGCGGCACGCTGGCCGACGGCATGTACCAGACGTTCTCCCTGGCCTATATGCGCAAGGTGCTGGCCGGATTGAAGCGCGAGCACAACGGCGAGCAGGTGCCGGCCATCGTGTTTACCAAGGGCGGCGGATTGTGGCTGGAGGCGCTCACCGAGATCCGTGCCGATGCGCTCGGTCTGGACTGGACGGTCAACTTGACGCAGGCGCGCCGCCGCACCGGCGGGAAGGTGGCACTGCAGGGCAATATCGACCCCAATGTGCTGTTTGCGCCGGAAGCCGCGATTCGCGAGCAGGTGCGTGGCGTGCTCGACAGTTATGCGGCCGGCGGCGGCAGCGACGGACACGTCTTCAACCTTGGGCACGGCATCTCTCAGTTCACTCCGCCCGAGAATGTGACGGTGCTGGTGGACGAGGTGCATCGCTACAGCCGGCAGCTGCGTACTGCGGCAAGGTGACAGCTGGTGCACGTCTTCCCTCCCACCCGGGGGTACCGCCTGTGCGGCGCAGCGAGATGGCCTCGCGCGCCGCAGCCGGGCGGGCGGGTGCCGGGGGAGGCTTGCCCGAAGCGCTGTCAAGTAAACTATTTTGCAATATTTCGCCCTTTCGGTGCCGGTTCGCGCTTGTCAAGGCTTGACTTATGCACATCAATGGGTTTTCCGCAGTGCAAGAGCGGGTTAGTCCCTAACTCATCTGAGGGATATCGCCAAGTCCTTGATTTACAAGGCATTGCATCTGGCCACGCACAAGCTGGAATGCCCGTGGGAGCCTTGTTTTACGGGGCTTGCCGGGAACTCCGGACGAGTTTTCAACAAAGTTATCCACAGGCGCTGCCCGGGGCCGGGAAAACCAGCCATCTATCATCGACTTAGGGGCACATTTGAAGCGTTACTTTAAGTTGATGTTGCACCGCACACTGAGTTTGTCTGGAAAGCGGCTCAACCTCGGTCTGCACATGCATTGGGCTTGCTCGCCCCAATCTGGACCGTACCCACCGCTGCGCTGGACGATCGGCCCGGGAGGCACGGTGTGACGTCACCGGCGATCCCCGAGCAAGCCGCGCTGGCCGCGGAGCCGACCGACGGCGCACCGCTTGCCGTCGTGCGGGTGGCACTTGATACGCCGGCTGACGATGTCTTCGATTACCTCGCTGGCCCGGAAGTCCAGCCCGGCGAACTGGTCACCGTGCCGTTCGGGCGCCGTACGCTGGTCGGCGTAGCGGTATCGCGTTGCGCACACTCCGATGTACCCGCGGACAAACTGCGTTCTGTCGCACAGCGCCTGAACTGGCTGCCACCGCTTGGCGCCCACTGGATTGCGCTGGCGAGCTTTGCCGCACGCTATTACCACCGCTGCCTTGGCGAAGTCATGCTGCCCGCGCTGCCTCCGGCCCTGCGCGAGGCCGACGGCTGGGCGCGGCTGGCACTGCGTGCCCGCAGCGAACACTACCGCGTGGCCTCGGGGCAGGGCGAGGCGCTGTTGGCGGCGGTGCCGCCGCGCGCCCGCACCGTGCTGGCGCTGGCTCAGGCGCTGGTGGCAGCCGCTGGGGAAGGGCGGGCGGTATCCGCCGCCGAGGCGCGCGTGCTATGCAGCGCCGCGCTCTCGCGCCTGGCGGAGTGGGCCGAGGCCGGCTGGGTGATCTCCGAGCGGGCCGACCAGCCCTTGCTGGGCGCGCCCTCGGCTGCCGAGCCGTCCACTGCGCCGCCGCTGCACGAAGAGCAGCGTGTGGCCGTGGAAGCCATCGGGCAGGCCAAGGGATTCGCGCCATTCCTGCTCCACGGCGTGACCGGCAGCGGCAAGACCGAAGTCTACCTGCACGCCATGGCCGAGGTGCTGGCGCGCGATGCGCAGGCGCAGGTGCTGATGCTGGTGCCTGAAATCAACCTCACGCCGCAACTGCAGGGCCGCATTGCCGCGCGCTTTCCCCATCTGCCGCTGGCCGTGCTGCATAGCGGCCTGGCCGACCAGGAGCGCACGCTGCAATGGCTGGCCGCGCACCGCGGCGAGGCCCGCATCGTGCTGGGCACGCGGCTGGCGGTGCTGGCCTCGCTGCCGCACCTGGCGCTGATCGTGGTCGACGAGGAGCACGACACGTCCTACAAGCAGCAGGAAGGCCTGCGCTACTCCGCGCGCGACCTGGCCGTCTGGCGGGCCAAGCAGCTCGGCGCGGCCGTGGTGCTGGGCTCCGCCACGCCGTCCATGGAGTCCTGGTGGCGTGCGGAGCAGGGCACCTACCGCAAGCTGGTGCTGCGTGAGCGGGCCCAGACCGATGCCACGCTGCCCACGGTGCGGCTGATCGATATCAACCAGGAACGCCAGCGCCAGCGTGCCCTCTACGAAGGGTTGTCGGTGCCGTTGCTCAACGCCATCGAGGCCCGCCTGCAGCGTGGCGAGCAGAGCCTGCTGTTCCTGAACCGGCGCGGCTACGCTCCGGTGCTGGCCTGCGATAGCTGCGGCTGGCTCTCCGGATGCCCGCGCTGCTCGGCCTATATGGTGCTGCACCGGCCGGAGCGCCGCCTGCGCTGCCACCATTGCGGGCTGGAATCCCCGGTGCCGCATCATTGCCCGGATTGTGGCAACGTGGATGTGGCGCCACTTGGTCGAGGCACCCAGCGCATCGAGGAGGCCCTGGCGGCACGCTTCCCGCAAGCGCGCATCGCCCGCATCGATGCCGACTCCACGCGCCGCAAGGGCACCGCGCAGGCCATGTTCGATGAGGTCCACGCGGGCGAGGTCGACATTCTGGTCGGTACGCAGATGGTGGCCAAGGGACACGACTTCCAGCGCGTGACCCTGGTCGGCATCGTCCATCCGGACGCCGCCATGTTCAGCCACGATTTCCGCGCAGCCGAGCATTTGTTCGCCTCCCTGATGCAGGTGGCCGGACGGGCCGGGCGGGCAGGGCTGGCGGGCGAGGTGCTGATCCAGACCCGCTATCCCGATGCATCGGCATTGCAGGCATTGGTACGCCATGACTATGATGGATTCGCGGCTACCCAGTTGCGCGAGCGCCGCCAGGCCGGGTTGCCCCCGTTTGCCTACCAGGTGCTCGTCACGGCCGACCATGCCGAACTGGAGCGTGCGCTGGCCTTCCTCCAGAGCGCGCGGAATCGGGCCGATGCGTGCCGGATGGCACCTGAGGTGCAACTCCATGACCCGGTGCCGATGTCGATGGTGCGGGTGGCTAACCGGGAACGCGCGCAAATGCTGGTGGAAAGTACCTCGCGCGTTGCACTGCAAAGATTTATCAGCGAGTGGGTGCAAACTTTCGGCGAGGCGCTGGGCGATGCCAAGGGCGTGCGCTGGCAGTTAGAGATCGATCCCCTGCGCATCTGAGTGGAACCTGACTGGGGTCCGGTTGCGCCAGGGGCAGCGCAGCACGAGGTATGGTGCAACCACTTTTTATGATGTATCTGAGTGGTTGTACCTAGTTGCACCTTTGGTTTGCCCGGGAGTATGATCGCGCCAATCTGCCGGTTTCCCCGCAGTCAGGAAACCGGCGTCCGCGTCTTACGGAGAATCAAGCGCATGGCCACCACCACCCTCGGCGTCAAACTCGACGACGCCTCCCGCGAGCGCCTCAAGCGCGTTGCGCAGTCGATCGACCGCACACCGCACTGGCTGATCAAGCAGGCGATCTTCACGTACCTGGAGCAGGTCGAACGGGGCAACATCCCGCATGAGACCAGCGCCGCCGGTACAGGGGGCGAGGGTGCGGCGGACGGTGCCGACGCCTTTGACGGCGCGGCTGGTGACGGCGCGATACAGCCTTTCCTGGAGTTTGCGCAGAGCGTGCAGCCGCAATCGGTGCTGCGCGCCGCCATCACCGCCGGCTATCGCCGCCCGGAGTCCGAGTGCGTGCCGGTGCTGCTTGAGCAGGCTCGCCTGCCACATCAGCAGGCCGAAGCCGCTCTCGCCATGGCCCGGACCCTGGCCACGCGGTTGCGCGAGCGCAAGGTCGGCACCGGCCGCGAAGGGCTGGTGCAGGGCCTGATCCAGGAGTTCTCGTTGTCCTCGCAGGAAGGCGTGGCGCTGATGTGCCTGGCCGAGGCACTGCTGCGCATTCCCGACAAGGCCACCCGCGACGCGCTGATCCGCGACAAGATCAGCGGCGCCAACTGGCAGTCGCACCTGGGCCAGAGCCCGTCGGTGTTCGTCAATGCCGCCACCTGGGGCCTGCTGTTCACCGGCAAGCTGGTGGCCACCCATACCGAAGCCGGCCTGTCCAAGGCGCTGACCCGCATCATCGGCAAGGGCGGCGAGCCGCTGATCCGCAAGGGCGTGGATATGGCGATGCGCCTGATGGGCGAGCAGTTCGTCACCGGCGAGACCATTTCCGAGGCACTGGCCAACGCACGCAAGTACGAGGCCGAGGGCTTCCGCTACTCCTACGACATGCTGGGCGAAGCGGCCATGACCGAGGCCGACGCGCAACGCTACCTGGCCTCCTACGAGCAGGCCATCAACGCCATCGGCCAGGCTTCGCGCGGGCGCGGCATCTATGAAGGCCCCGGCATCTCGATCAAGCTCTCGGCGCTGCATCCGCGCTATAGCCGCGCGCAGCATGAGCGCGTCATCAGCGAGCTGTACGGCCGCCTCAAGTCGCTGACCTTGCTGGCCCGGCAGTACGACATCGGCATCAATATCGACGCCGAGGAAGCCGACCGCCTGGAAATCTCGCTCGACCTGCTGGAGAGCCTGTGCTTCGAGCCCGAGCTGGCCGGCTGGAATGGCATCGGCTTCGTGGTGCAGGGCTACCAGAAGCGCTGCCCGTTCGTGATCGACTACCTGATCGACCTGGCCCGCCGCAGCCGCCACCGCCTGATGATCCGCCTGGTCAAGGGCGCGTACTGGGACAGCGAGATCAAGCGCGCCCAGGTGGACGGGCTGGAGGGCTATCCGGTCTACACGCGCAAGGTCTATACCGACGTGTCCTACGTGGCTTGCGCGCGCAAGCTGCTGTCGGTGCCGGACGTGATCTACCCGCAGTTCGCTACCCACAACGCCCACACGCTGGCGGCCATCTACCAGATCGCTGGCCACAACTACTACCCCGGCCAGTACGAGTTCCAGTGCCTGCACGGCATGGGCGAGCCGCTGTACGACCAGGTGGTCGGCCCGCTGGCTGATGGCAAGTTCAACCGCCCGTGCCGCATCTACGCGCCGGTCGGCACGCATGAGACGCTGCTGGCCTACCTGGTGCGCCGCCTGCTGGAAAACGGCGCCAACACGTCCTTCGTGAACCGCATCGCCGACGACACCATCTCGCTGGACGAACTGGTGGCTGACCCGGTGGCCGTGGTCGAGCAGATGCACACCGATGAGGGCGCGCTAGGCCTGCCGCATCCGCGCATTCCGCAGCCGCGCACGCTTTATGGCCAATCGCGCGCCAATTCGGCTGGCATCGACCTCTCCAACGAGCATCGCCTGGCCTCGCTGTCGTCCGCGCTACTGGCCGGCACGAGCGAGGCGGTCAGCGCCGTGCCGCTGCTGGGCACGGAAGTCGCCGCCGGCGAGCACGCCAATCAGCCGGCACCGGTGCGCAACCCGTCCGACCTGCGCGACGTGGTCGGCCATGTCACCGAAGCCAGCATGGCCGAGGTGGAAGCCGCGCTGCAGGCCGCCGTCAACGCCGCGCCCATCTGGCAGGCGACCCCGGCCGATGTGCGCGCCGCCGCGCTGGAACGTGCCGCGGAGCTGATGGAAGCGCAGATGCAGTCCCTGATGGGCATCATCGTGCGCGAGGCCGGCAAGACCTTCTCCAATGCCATCGCCGAAGTGCGCGAGGCCGTGGACTTCCTGCGCTATTACGCCGCGCAAGTGCGTGAGACCTTCTCCAGCGATACCCATCGTCCGCTCGGGCCGGTGGTCTGCATCAGCCCGTGGAATTTCCCGCTGGCCATCTTCACCGGCCAGGTCGCGGCCGCGCTGGCTGCCGGCAACACCGTGCTGGCCAAGCCCGCCGAGCAGACCCCGCTGATCGCCGCACAGGCGGTGCGCTTGCTGCGTGAGGCTGGCGTGCCGGCTGGCGCCGTGCAGTTGTTGCCGGGCCGCGGCGAAACCGTGGGCGCCGCGCTGGTGGGCGACGCTCGCGTCAAGGGCGTGATGTTCACCGGCTCCACCGAAGTGGCGCGCCTGCTGCAACGCAGCGTGGCCGGCCGGCTGGACGCGGCTGGCCGCCCGGTGCCGCTGATCGCCGAGACTGGCGGCCAGAACGCGATGATCGTGGACTCGTCCGCGCTGGCCGAGCAGGTGGTTGGCGATGTGGTCAACTCCGCCTTCGACTCGGCCGGCCAGCGCTGCTCAGCGCTGCGCGTGCTGTGTCTGCAGGAAGAAGTGGCCGACCGCGTGCTGGAAATGCTCAAGGGCGCCATGGATGAGCTCACCATGGGCAACCCGGACCGTTTGTCCACCGACGTCGGCCCGGTCATCGACGAAGAGGCGCGCGGCAACATCGTGCGCCATATCGACGCCATGCGCGCCAAGGGCCGCCGCGTCCACCAGGCCGACCCGAACGGCGCGGCCAGCGCAGCCTGCCGCAATGGCACGTTTGTGTCGCCAACGCTGATCGAGCTCGATAGCATCGAAGAACTGCAGCGTGAAGTCTTTGGCCCCGTGCTGCATGTGGTGCGCTACCCGCGAGCCGGCCTCGACACGCTGCTTGCGCAGATCAACGGCACCGGCTACGGCCTGACCATGGGCATTCACACCCGCATCGACGAAACCATCGAGCACATCGTCGAGCGCGCGGAAGTGGGCAACCTCTACGTCAACCGCAATATCGTGGGCGCGGTGGTGGGCGTGCAGCCCTTCGGCGGCGAAGGCCTGTCCGGCACCGGCCCCAAGGCGGGCGGCCCGCTGTACCTGCACCGCCTGTTGTCGGTCTGCCCACAGGACGCTGTGGCCCGCGTGGTGCGCGCCTCCGACACCCTGGGCGGCGCCGACGAGACCAGCCCGGTGCGCCGCACGCTGACCGAGGCACTGGGTACGCTCAAGGAATGGGCGCAGCGCGAGAGCGCGGCGCTGCCCGGGCTGGCGGCGGTGTGCGAGCGCTTTGCCGCGGCCTCGGCGGCCGGCCTGTCGGTCACGCTGCCCGGCCCCACCGGCGAGCGCAACACCTACACGCTGCTGCCGCGCGCCGCCGTGCTTTGCCTGGCCCAGCAGGAGACCGACCTGGCCGTGCAGTTGGCGGCCGTGCTGGCGGCTGGCAGCCAGGCCGTGTGGGTTGAAAGCCCCATGTCCCGGGCCCTGTTTGCACGCCTGCCCAAGGCAGTACAATCGCGCGTCAGCCTGGTGGCCGACTGGTCGGCCAGCGACACCGGCTTCGACGCGGTCCTCCACCATGGCGATTCCGACCAGCTGCGCGCCGTGTGCGAACAGCTGGCCACGCGCCCCGGCCCAATCATTTCGGTGCAAGGCCTGGCACATGGTGAACCGAATATCGCCATCGAGCGTTTGTTGATCGAGCGTTCGCTGTCCGTCAATACGGCGGCAGCGGGCGGCAATGCGAGTTTGATGACGATCGGCTAACGCCGGGCGTCGATCGAAGCGACGCGAGAAAGCGGTGATCCCGCAAACCTCGCGTATTTGAAAATCGGGGAGCGTTTCGCGCCACACCCGGACGCGTCCAAAAACGCAGCAAAGGCTATAGAGAATAGCTACCAAGGAGAACAGATGAACTCGACTTTCCACAAGACGGCCCTCACCGTTGCCCTGTCCGTCGCTGGCCTGTGCGCCACCTCGGCCGCCTTCGCCCAGGCGCAGGAAATCAAGCTGGGCTTTGCCGCGCCGATGACCGGCGGCCAGGCGCAATACGGCAAGGACATGCAGAACGGCGTTGTCCTCGCCATCGAGGAAATGAACGCGACCAAGCCCAAGATCGGCGGCAAGGACGTCAAGTTCGTACTGCTCTCTGAAGACGACGCGGCAGACCCCAAGACTGGCTCGGTGGTCGCGCAAAAGCTGGTCGACAACGGCATCCAGGGCATGCTGGGCCACTTCAACTCGGGCACCAGCATCCCGGCGTCGATGGTCTACAACCGCGCGGGCATTCCCCAGATCGCCATGGCAACGGCGCCTGAGTACACCCGCCAGGGCTTCAAGACCACCTTCCGCATGATGACCTCCGACACCCAGCAGGGCTCGGTGATCGGTGCCTTCGTGGTGAAGAAGCTGGGCGCCAAGAACATCGCCATCGTCGACGACCGCACCGCCTACGGCCAAGGCCTGGCCGACGAGTTCGAGAAGGCCGCCAAGGCCGCCGGCGGCAAGATCGTGCGCCGCGAGTTCACCAACGACAAGGCGGTGGACTTCAAGGCCGTGCTGACCAACATCAAGCGCAGCAACCCGGACGTGATCTTCTTTGGCGGCGCCGAGACGCAATCCGCGCCGATGGCCAAGCAGGTCAAGGAACTCGGCATGAAGTCGCCGGTGGTGTCGGGCGAAATGTCGAAGACTGACAACTTCCTCAAGCTGGCCGGTCCCGCTGCCGAGGGCACGGTCGTCTCGCTGGCCGGCCTGCCGCTGGAGCAGATGCCCGGTGGCACCGCCTACGAGAAGAAGTACGAGAAGCGCTTCGGCAGCAAGGTGCAGACCTACTCGCCGTACGCCTATGACGGCGCCACCGCCTTGATGACCGCCATGATCAAGGCAGGCTCGGCCGATCCGGCGCGCTACCTGCCGGTGCTGGCGGCCACCAACATGCAAGGCGTGACCACCAAGACCCTGGCCTACGACGCGCGCGGCGACCTGAAGGACGGCGGCATCACCGTCTACAAGGTGGTTGGCGGCAAGTGGACCGTGCTGGAGACGGTTGGCGGCAAGTAAGCTATTCTGCTCTGGAACGACAACGCCACCCTGCGGGCCTCCCCGTCGGGTTAAAGCGTTGGTGGCGCCCCGCGAGGGGAGTGCAAAACGCCTCAGCCAGCGGCTGGGGCGTTTTTCTACGGCAAGATCTATCTTGACCCGCAGGGGCAGGTAAATGCAGACGAGACCTGCCCTCAGTCTTCGTTGGCGCCGAGGTCCTGCCCACCCTCCCACGCCGCCGCCGCATCCTCGTAGATGCCGCCATCGCGGCGGCCGGCTGCCAGAACAACGATATCGGGCGGATTTTCATCGTCGCGGACCAGATAGACCAGCCGGTATCCGACGCCGCGCAGCTTGATTTTGTAGCAGTCAATGAGCGGTGGCCGGAGTTCCGCGCCCGGGACCCTCGGCGTCGCCAGGCGCCGCTTCAGTGCGCTCTTGAATAGGGCTCTGACCGAACCATCGAGCTTCGCCCAATTCTCGAGTGCCTCTGGGACGAACCGTAGTTCGTGGGGCATTTACAGGTCGTCAATGTTGACTTTGACCGCGCGGCTCACCGATTTGAGTCGTGTCTGTACCAGGCTCTCAAGCTGGCGCTCATCGTACAGCTCGGCCATCTTGGCCATGAATTCCGGAGATACGGTGTAGAACGCGGGCCGGTTATGGTTCAGAACAGCCACCGGCTGGCCATGGGCCTCCTCGACAACCTTGCTGGGGTTTTGCTTGAATTCCGAGATGCTGACGGTCAGCAGGCTGTGGATGTTTTCCATCACATGTTCCAGATAGATCTAAATTCAGACCTATTTTAGGCCCTGTTTCTATATTCTCAAGCCTGCGGCGTGGCGCTGTCGTTTCTGGCATACATGGGGACCCAGCCGAAGTCTAGTGCTGCACTAGCGGCAGATTTCTCCCCCTGTTTTCACGAGCAGGAGGGGGCCACGATGGCGCATAATCCCGCACTCGCACATCCACCCCGAAGGAGCAGTCCGTGTCCGTGCAGGAAGTCAGCTACGACCACGCCATCGAGCTAGCCAACGCAGAGCGCTACGATGAAGCGCTGGTCATTCTCGACCAGCTTTCGCAAGCGCAGCCTCAAGTGGTGGATTTCGACTGCCTGCGGGCACGCCTGCATTTTGACCGTGGCGATGCGCAGGGCGCCTTTGCCGTGCTCGATGCGGCGCTGGCCAAGCTGCCCGGGCTGCCATTGCACCCGGCGCACCGCTGGTCCTCGCGGGGTGTGATCGCGCATCGCTACGGCATGCTGCTGATGGGGATGGAGCGCTTGCAGGAGGCGCTGCCCTGGCTGGAAGAGGCCGCGCTGCGCAACGGCTTGTCTTCCGGCGAGTGGAGCGCCCGCCTGCACGCCGGGCTGGTGCATTACCGGCTCGGCAATTTCGCCGCGGCCGGCGCTTATTGGTATGACCTGCTTTATCGCGCACCGGATCTTGGCGCCGAAGACATCCTGGGCCAGGCGCTGGCCCACGTGAATGCCGCAGGCGACGAGGCCGAGCCGATGCTGCGCCTGTGCCTGGCGCGGATCGGCCTGGACAACCCCGACCTGCTGGAGCTCGACGAGGCTGCGGGCGATGCGCTGGCCGCCGAGCAGGCCGCCATCGTGCTGGCCAGCCAGCCGGACCACCCGCACGCCCGCCGCATCCGCGCGCCGCTGCGCTACCGCGCGGGCGAACTCGATGGTGCCTGGGACGATTTCGCCATCTACCAGCGCAAGGCGCCGGACCCCAAGGCGCAGGTGCGCGAGCTCGAATGGCGCCACCAGTCCGGCGAGGCGGCGCCTTGGCTGCGCTTTGCCTTTGTCGAGGGCGCGACGGATGCGACCGGTTACTACAATGCTGGCGTGGCGCTGGCTGAGTTCATGGACGCGGTGCCGGCGGCCGAGGCGGCGTTGATGCCGCACCTGATCAAGGCCTATCGCCTGGGCCTGGCGCGCTTCGAAGCCTACTTCGCCACCGGCGAGGGCGGCTACGACGACGCTGATCCCCATATCTACTCGTTGCTGTGCCACAACCTGGCGACCCGGTTGGAAGGCGAGGGCAACCGCGCGGAGCGCATAGCGCTGCACGAGAAGGGCATCGCGGTCAGCGAATTCATCGAGCACTGGATCGACCTGCTCGAGTGCCTCGAGGCTGCCGGCCAGCACGGAAAAGCCGTGGAAGTCGCGGGCGACGTGCTCAACCGCTATCCGCTGGAGCGCGATCCCGCCAACGTGGGCTGGATCTTCAGCCGGCTGATGAGCACCTGGAAGGCCATCGGCGGCACGGAAGTGACGTCAGCGGCCCGTGACGCGCTGGCGCACATGGATGCGCGCGCCGACGCCTTGCCGGTGGAGGAGCGCAGCCAGACCGCGCATGCGCTGGCCCACGCCCGCGCGCACTTTGCGGGGCTGCTGCGCAACGCCATGGACAGCATGGACCAGCACGACCGCACCGACGCGCAGGCCGAGATCGAGGCCCTGCAGCGCCGCGCGCTGCTGATCGAGGACGCGTGGCTGTGCAACCAGTTCGGCATGGTCTGGCGTGGCCTGGGCGCACCGGAGCGCGCGCTGCCAATGTTCGAGCAAGCCATCGCGCTGACCGCCGACGATCCTGCGGACCAGGCCTTCCCGCGCCTGCAGCGCGCGCTGATCCGCAACGGCGAGAAGCAATACGCCGAAGCGCTGACGGACTTCGAGGCCGCCTTTGCCGCGCGCAACGGCTGGGATGGCGAGGCGTACCTGGGCGCCGTCGAGGCCGCGCTGGGCCTGGAGCAGCGCGAGACGGCGCTGGGCTACTTCGACAAGGCCCGCGCGAGTGGCGCCGCGCAGGGCAAGACGCGCTCACTCTACGCCCGCATGGAAACCGGCCTGCGGGCGACGCGTCCGGGATGGAAATTCTGGGGCGTGTAGCCAGCGGGGGCCGGCGGCATCACCGGTCCAGTCACGATAAAAAACGCCATCCCTGTAAGATGGCGTTTTTTTACGTGTGAACGCGTCATGTTGACAGCAAATTCCGTGCCTCTGTCGGACAAACTCCGACATGGAATGTCATGTGGCTCCGTTACCATATAGCCCATGAATGGACTGAGCCAATTGTTTCCAAGCCTGCCCCTGGCACCGGGCGGGCTTTTCTGGGTCGGGCTGGCGCTGGTGGGCGCCGGCCTGGCGGGCGAGGTGTGCCGCATGTACCTGCGGCTGCCCCGCATCGTCGGTTATGCCGCCACGGGTCTCGCGGCTGGCATGCTCGGCCGCGGCATCGTGGACGAGGACATGATCGCGCAGACCCGCATCCTGATCGACATGGCGCTGGCGCTCGCCTTGTTCGAGCTCGGGCACCGGCTCTCGCTCACCTGGCTGCGGGCCAATCGCTGGCTGCTCTTCACCAGCGCCTTTGAAAGCCTGCTGACCTGGGGCCTGGTTGCCGCCGTGCTGCAATGGATCGGCGTGAGCCCGGCGGTTGCCATCCTGGCCGGCGGCATTGCCGTGAGCACCTCGCCCACCATCGTGCTGCAGCTCAAGAACGAGCTGCGCGCCGAAGGGCAGGTTACCGAGCGGCTGCTCGCCATGGCCGCGCTGAA
Organism: Cupriavidus sp. UME77; assembly: GCF_014170355.1. NCBI lineage: Bacteria > Pseudomonadati > Pseudomonadota > Betaproteobacteria > Burkholderiales > Burkholderiaceae > Cupriavidus > Cupriavidus sp. UME77. Next base: position 109,181 of record NZ_LZZU01000046.1, on the reverse strand, counting down.
CAGCATCTACGCCGCCGCCATCGTCCAGGTCGCCACCGGCTGGCTGCATTCCGAATACGGCAACCTGGGTGCGGCGCTGCTGCATCCGCTCTATCTGCTGGTGGGTTCCTGCCTGCTGGCCTGGGGCGTTGGCAAGCTCGGCCACGCGATCTATGCGCGCATGGAAACGGACGATCACTACAGCTTCCTGGTGCTGGTAGGGCTGGTGCTGTTCACGCTGGCGCTCACGCGCGTGCTCAAGCTGTCGATGCCGCTCACGCTGATGCTGGCTGGTGTGGTGTTCAAGCACCAGGACAGCCAGCCGCGCGTATGGCCGGCGCACTTCGGCAGCGCGGGCAGCTTGCTGATCATCGTGATGGTGGTCTCGCTCGGCCTGCCGCTGACGGCGCACGACTGGGCCATCGGTGGTGGCGCCGCCTGTGTGCTGGTACTGCTGCGTCATATTGCCAAGCTGGCCGGTGTTGTCTCGCTGGGTTCGTTCTCGGGCCTGAGCATGAAGCAGTGCGTGGCACTCGGGCTTGCGCTGGCACCCATGTCGGGGCTCGCGTACTTGCTGATGAGCGATATCGCGCTGCTGTATCCCGCCACGGGTGAGCCGCTGGCAGCCATCATCCTGTGTACGCTGGCGATCGAGCAGTTGCTTGGGCCTACGCTGGCGGGCTGGGCACTTCGCTATGCGGGCGAGGTCAGAAGCCATGGAGGAGGGCGCTGATGTCACTCGAACCGTTCAAGCATTCCGAGGCGCTGACGTTTGGCGTGGAACTGGAACTGCAGCTCGTCAACCGGCATGACTATGACCTGGCGCCGTTCGCGCCGGATTTGCTGCGTGCGCTGAAAGGCGCGCAACACGCCGGCGACATCAAGCCCGAGATCAGCCCCTCGATGATCGAGATCAGCACCGGCATCTGCAAAAGTTATGCACAGGCGCTGGACGAACTGGGCACCATGCGCGACCTGATGGTCGACGCCTCGCGCTCGCTCAACCTCGGCATCTGCGGCGGCGGCACGCACCCGTTCCAGCAATGGGCCGATCGCACCATCTCGGATTCGCCGCGCTACCAGTACATTTCCGAGCTCTATGGCTATTTGGCCAAGCAGTTCACGGTGTTCGGCCAGCACGTGCACATCGGCTGCCCGAGCGCCGACGAATCGCTGTTCCTGCTCCACGCCATCGGCCGCTATGTGCCGCATTTCATCGCGCTGGCCGCCTCCTCTCCCTATGTGCAAGGGGTGGACACTGGTTTCGCCTCGGCACGGCTGAATTCCGTCGCCGCCTTCCCAATGAGCGGGCGCGCGCCGTATCTGCTCACCTGGGACGCTTTCACCGCGTACTTCAACAAGATGCGCAACACGGGCGTGATCGAGAGCATGAAGGACTTCTACTGGGATATCCGTCCCAAGCCGGAGTTCGGCACCATCGAAGTCCGCGTGATGGACACGCCGCTGACCGTCGGGCGCGCCTGCGATATCGCCGCTTACATCCAGGCACTCGCGCGCTACCTGCTGCTGTCGCGCCCGTTCATGCCGCAGGAAGACGACTACCTGGTCTACACCTTCAACCGCTTCCAGGCTTGCCGTTTCGGGCTGGAAGGCGAGTACGTGCACCCCAACGAGCTGACCCGGATGCCGATCGCCGACCACATCATCTCGATCTGCGACGCGCTGGTGCCGCATGCCGAAGCGCTGGGCTCGCTCGATGCGCTGGCCAATATCCGCGCGCTGGCGCAAAGCCGCAACGGCGACGCGGAGCGCGTGCGCCAGATCGAAAGCACCACGCGCAGCCTGCGCGAAACGGTACGGCAGACCTGCGACAGCTGGGCCGGCTGACTACGCCTGCGCGCCCACGTACACCGGCTCGCAGCGCAGCTCCGACCTCACCGAGTTGGCAATGAAGCAGGCTTCGTGCGCCGTGTGATGCAGGTGTGCCAGTTCCTCCCGGGTCGGCTGGCGCTCGCCGCTGAAGGTGACCTCCGGCCTGAGCGTGACCACCGTCATGGCCATCCGGCCTTCCGCGTTCTTCGCCATGGTGCCGACCGCGGCATCGAAGTAGCGGTCCACGCAGAACTTGTGCTTGGCGGCGATGGAAAGGAACCACAGCATGTGGCAACTGGAAAGTGACGCAACGAAGGCTTCTTCGGGATCCACGGCGGCGGCGTCCGACATGGGCAGGGGCACGACATGGGGCGATGAGGATCCGGGTACTTCCACGCCGCCGTCGAAGCGCAGCAGGTGCTTGCGGCTATAGCGATTGCCGAGGAAATCCTGCTCGCCACGTTGCCAGAGGATCTCTGCGGTGTACTGGGCCATGTCTTCTCTCTCCATCAAGGTGCCCGCCAAGGCTGAATGCTGATAGCTGATTGCCTATCGTTTAGCGCGCGTCACGCCCCGTGCGGCACGCTTTCGCCATCCCGCAGCCCGAGCCGCTGGTTGGCGGGGACCGCCACATCGATCAGCTTCGGCTTGGGCAGGTTCAGTTGCCCCATCATCTCGATGAACTGGGTACGCGTGCGCCCGGCCACGCGGCTGTTGTTGGCGCGCTCGAAGCCGATGGTGGATGCGGTGCGGCCCTTGTAGTCGTGGGCGGGGTAGACCACGGTGTCGTCGGGCAGGGCGAAGAGTTTCTGCGTGAGGCTGTCGTACAGCGTGCCGGCGTCGCCGGACTGGAAGTCGGTGCGGCCGCAACCGTCGATCAGCAGCGCATCGCCGGTGAAGACGCGGCGCACCAGGCCGGCGGGCGTGGCCTCTTCCCACAGGTAGCTCATGCTGCCGGCGGTGTGCCCCGGCGTATGGATGGCGCGCAGCGTCTGCGTGCCGAACTGCAGCGTGTCTGCGTCGATCAGCTGCTTCTGCGCGGGTTGGATGTCGCAGCCCGAGGGGGCTGCGGTACGTGCGCCGGTTTGCAGTGCAACATGGCCGGCCGAGGTGATATGGTCCGCATGGGCATGGGTCTCGACCACCCACGCCAGCGTAGCGCCGCAGGCCTGCAGCAGCGCCATGTCGCGTTGCAGCTGGTGGTCCACCGGATCGATCAGCAGCGCCTGGCGCGTGGCGGCATCGATCAGCAAGTAGGTGTAGGTGGACGAGGTTTCGTCAAACAGCTGATGGAAGGTCTGCATGGCCATGCCCGCTAGTGGGGAAACGCTACATGATAGCGCCGCCAGCGGGCGCGATCAGCCGATCGTCAGCACTTCGCTGATCTGCATCATGGGAACCGCATCGGTGTAATTGGGGATGTCGAGCTGCAGCTCATTGCCGGCTGCCTTGGCGGCGGCCACGAAGTCAGGCACGGACTCGAACAGGAAATGGCACATCACCGTGAAGGCCGGATCGGAACCCGGCGCGCCGGCGCCCAGCCCGCGTTCCACCGCCACGCCGCGATAGCCGGGGTGCGCGCCAAACAGCGCGATGGCACGCGGCATGTGGCGCTGCAGGTAGTAATCCATGTCAAACTTGCCATCCTTGCTGTGCGGATAGAGAAAGCTGATCTTGATCATGCCGGACTCCCGTTGGATTGGATTGGGGTGATGCCCGGCAAGCGTAGCAGAAAGCGCGCGTTCGCTTGGGCTTGCACTGCGGGGTGGCCTCAGCACTCCACGATATTCACCGCCAAGCCGCCACGCGCCGTTTCCTTGTACTTTGTCTTCATGTCGGCGCCGGTCTCGCGCATGGTCTTGATCACGGAATCGAGCGACACATAGTGCATGCCGTCGCCGCGCAACGCCATGCGCGCCGCATTCACGGCCTTCACCGAGGCCATGGCGTTGCGCTCGATGCAAGGAATCTGTACCAGCCCGCCGACCGGGTCGCAGGTCAGCCCGAGATTGTGCTCCATGCCGATCTCGGCCGCGTTCTCTACCTGCTCCGGCGTGCCGCCCATCACGGCGGCAAGGGCGCCGGCGGCCATCGAGCAGGCTACGCCGACCTCGCCCTGGCAGCCGACCTCGGCGCCGGAGATCGAGGCATTGAGCTTGTAGAGCATGCCGATGGCGCCGGCTGTCAGCAGGAAATCGATCACGCCCTGCGGGTTGGCGCCGGGCACGAAGCGGTCGTAGTAATGCAGCACGGCCGGGATGATGCCGGCGGCACCGTTGGTGGGCGCGGTGACCACGCGGCCGCCGGCGGCGTTTTCTTCGTTGACGGCGATCGCATACAGGTTGACCCAGTCGATCACCGAGAGCGGATCGGCCAGCGCGCGCTCGGCGTGCTCGGTGAGGTTGCGGAACAGGTCGTGGGCGCGGCGCTTGACCTTGAACGGCCCGGGCAGCTCGCCGTCGGTGCGGCAGCCGCGTGCCACGCAGGCTTGCATCACGGCCCAGATCTGCAGCAGGCCGGCGTTGACCTCAGCCTCGCTGCGCCACACGCATTCGTTTTCCATCATCAGCCGCGCAATGCTCTTCTTGCTGGCGGCTGCCATCTCCAGCATCGCGCGCCCGCTGCGAAACGGATGCGGCAACTGCTGGTCAGCCTCCAGGATATGCGTATTGGCTGCGCCGGCCGTGATGATGAAGCCGCCGCCCACCGACAGGTAGCGCCCCTCGCGGATGCGCTCGCCGCCAGCATTGAAGGCGTGGAACTTCATGCCGTTGGGATGCTCGGCCATGGCCTCGCGGCGGTAGAAGACGATGTGCTCCTTCTCCACGAAGGGCACGGGATGGGTGCCCAGCAGCGAGAGCGTGCGGCTGGCGCGCAGCGCGGCCAGCCGCAAGTCGATGGTGTCGGGGTCGATGGTGTCGGGCGCTTCGCCCAGCAAGCCGAGGATCACGCCCTTGTCGGTGCCGTGGCCGCGGCCGGTGGCGCCGAGCGAGCCGTACAGCTCCACGCGCACGCTGGCCACCTGCGGTAACAGGCTGTCGCGCGCCAGGCCCTGGGCGAACATCAGCGCGGCGCGCATCGGACCAACGGTGTGCGAGCTTGATGGGCCGATGCCCACCTTGAACAGATCGAAGACGCTGACAGCCACGGTAGGCTCCTGGGGTTGGCTCGCGCCGGGATCAGACCGGCGCGTCCGTGTCCTGATTGATGGGGGCGCGCCACAGCGAACCCGCCGCATTGGGCGGCGTGGGTGGCGCGTCTTTCTTTACCAGCACGCTGATGGTGCCGTCGTTCTCGAGGATCGCGAAATGCACATCGGCGACACGCTCGCACCCCGCATGGCGCAGTGCCTTGCGCAGGTCGTCGCGGGTCACGAAAGCGCGCTTCATCACGTCACCGAAGACCATGCCTTCGTGGATCAATACCTGCGGGCGCCCCTCGACGACGTTCTCGAAGCGCCGGCTGCGCCAGCTCAGCCACGCCAGCACAAGGTTGGCACTGACCAGCGTCACCGCCAGGATCAACCCGGCCGTGACGGAGTTGTCCCCGGCGTTCATGGAGTTCTGCACGGCGTTGGACAGCACCAGCAGCAGCACCAGGTCGAGCGAGGTGAGCTGCCCGATCTGGCGCTTGCCGGACAGCCGCAGCAGCACCAGCAGGCTGCCGTAGACGATCAGTCCGCGCAGGACGAATTCCCACCATGGGGCGCTGAGATTCCACATGCGTGCTCCGTATTCCGGGCACGGCCGGGTGGCCGCGCATCCACACAGAGCATAGCGCGAGGGCGATGCGCCGGGGCCGCCGCAACGCGCGGCCGCTCCGGCCTCATGCCAGCTTACTCTTGCGCGTACTCGCTCATCGGCACGCAGGCGCAGAACAGGTTGCGGTCGCCGTACACATTGTCCGCACGGCCAACGGGCGGCCAGTACTTCTGCGTGCGCAGCGCGGCCACGGGGTAGGCGGCTTCCTGGCGCGTGTACTTGTGTTCCCACACGTCGGCGGTGATCACCGCGGCGGTGTGCGGCGCATTCTTCAGCGGGTTGTCCTCGCGGTCGAAGCTGCCGTCTTCCACGCGGGCGATCTCGGCGCGGATGGCGATCATCGCGTCGATAAAGCGGTCCAGTTCGTGCAGGGCCTCGCTCTCGGTCGGCTCGATCATCAGCGTGCCCGGCACCGGGAAGCTCATGGTGGGGGCGTGGAAGCCGTAGTCCATCAAGCGCTTGGCCACGTCCTCGTTGGAGATGCCGGTGGTCTTTTGCAGCGCGCGTACGTCCAGGATGCACTCGTGCGCCACCAGGCCGTGCTGGCCGGTGTAGAGCACGGGGAAGTGCGGCGACAGGCGGCGCGCCACGTAGTTGGCGGCCAGGATGGCGTTCTCGGTGGCGGCGGTCAGGCCGGCCGAGCCCATCATGGCGATGTACATCCACGAGATCGGCAGGATGCTGGCCGAGCCGAACGGCGCGGCGGACACGCCGCCGATGCCCTGGTCGTCGCGGCGATAGCCCACGCTGTCCTGGTTGGGCAGGAAGTCAGCCAGATGCGCGCCGACCGCCACCGGGCCAACGCCCGGGCCGCCACCGCCGTGGGGGATGCAGAAGGTCTTGTGCAGGTTCAGGTGGGACACGTCGCCACCGAACTGGCCCGGCGCGGCGGTGCCGACCATGGCGTTCATGTTGGCGCCGTCCACGTAGACCTGGCCACCGTGCTTGTGCACGATGTCGCAGATCTGCTGCACGCCCTGCTCGAATACGCCGTGCGTAGACGGGTAGGTGATCATGATCGCGGCGAGGTTCTTGCTGTGCTGCTCGGCCTTCTTCGCCAGGTCTTCCAGGTCGACGTTGCCGTTCTCGTCACAGGCCACCACCACCACCTTCATGCCAGCCATCTGTGCCGACGCCGGGTTGGTGCCGTGCGCGGAGGAGGGGATCAGGCAGATGTCGCGGTGGCTTTCGCCACGGCTGGCGTGGTACGCATGGATGATCAGCAGGCCGGCGTACTCGCCTTGCGAGCCGGCATTGGGCTGCAGGCTCACCGCGGCATAGCCGGTGGCGGCGCACAGCATGGCTTCGAGCTGGTCGATCATCTCGCGGTAGCCGACCGTCTGGTCCAGCGGCGCGAACGGGTGGATCTTGCTGAATTCGGGCCACGTCACCGGGATCATCTCGCTGGTGGCGTTGAGCTTCATGGTGCACGAGCCCAGCGGGATCATGGTGCGGTCCAGCGCCAGATCCTTGTCGGCCAGCATGCGCAGGTAGCGCAGCATTTCGTGCTCGGCGTGGTGCGTGTTGAACACCGGGTGCGTCAGGTAGGCGCTCTGGCGCGCCAGGCCGGCCGGGAACGCGTCTTGCGCGGCGGCTTCGAGTGCATCGAAGCTGGGCACCGGCTTGCCGTGGGCGAAGATTTCCAGCAGGGCGACGACGTCCTCGCGCGAGGCGGTCTCGTCCAGCGAGATGCCGATGCGGGTGGCGCCGGCGTGGCGCAGGTTGATGCCCCGCGCGGTGGCCGAGGCGTGCAGGGCTTCGGTGTTGAAGCCGGTTTCCAGCGTCAGCGTATCGAAGAAGGTGGCGTTGGTGCGCGTGTAGCCCAGTTGTTCCAGGCCGCCGGCCAGCGTGGCCGTCAGGCGGTGCACGCGCTGGGCGATGCGCTTGAGGCCTTGCGGGCCGTGGTACACGGCGTACATCGAGGCCATCACGGCCAGCAGCACCTGTGCCGTGCAGATGTTCGACGTCGCTTTCTCGCGGCGGATATGCTGCTCGCGCGTTTGCAGGGCCAGGCGATACGCCTTGTTGCCTTGCGCGTCGATGGTCACGCCCACCAGGCGGCCGGGCATGGAGCGCTTGAAGGCATCCTTGACCGCCATGTAGCCGGCGTGCGGGCCGCCAAAGCCGAGCGGCACGCCAAAGCGTTGCGAGTTGCCCACCGCCACGTCGGCGCCCCACTCTCCGGGCGCGGCGATCAGGGTCAGCGCCAGCAGGTCGGCGGCAGCCACCACCAGGCCGCCAGCGGCATGCACCGCGTCGGCGATGGCGCGGTAGTCGGCCACATCGCCGTTCACGCCGGGGTACTGCAGCAGCACGCCGAAGGCATGGGCGCCGGCCGCTTCGGCGGCGGGGCCAACCTTGACTTCGATGCCCAGCGGCAGCGCGCGGGTGCGTACCACTTCCAGCGTTTGCGGCAGCACGTCGTCCGCGACATAGAAGGTGGTGGAGGCGTGCTTGTTGACGCGCTGCAGCAGCGTCATGGCTTCGGCCGCCGCCGTGCCTTCATCCAGCATCGACGCATTGGCGATGTCCAGGCCGGTCAGGTCGGTCACCATCTGCTGGAAGTTCAGCATGGCTTCCAGGCGGCCCTGGGAGATCTCGGGCTGGTAGGGCGTGTAGGCGGTGTACCAGGCCGGGTTCTCGAAGATATTGCGCAGCACCACGCCCGGGGTCAGCGTGTTGTAGTAGCCCTGGCCGATAAAGCTCTTGAGCACGCGGTTCTTGCTGGCCAGCCCACGCAGCTTGGCCAGCGCGGCTTCTTCGGTCAGCGGCGCGGTGAACTCGCCCAGCGGCATGCCGTCGCGGCGGCGGATGGCGGCGGGGATGACGGCGTCGATCAGCGCGGCGCGGTTGTCATAGCCGAGCACCTTGAGCATGTGCTGTTGCTCGGCGGCATCGGGGCCGATATGGCGGGAGGCGAAGGCGTCGCGCGCCTCCAGTTCGGCCAGCGTGGGCCGGGCAACTTGGGCGGCAGTCATGGGCAGGGGGGCGTTCATGGCAAGAATCTCGTGGGAGCGGTGCGGCGGGTGGTCGGCCCGGTCCGCGTCGCGGCAGTCTTTATCCGTCATTCCCGTGGCGCGGGAATGACGATCTGGCATCAGGCGCCGACGTTGGCCTTATAGGCGTCGGCCGACATCAGGCCGTTCACGTCGTCGCTGTTGGCCGGCTTGAGCTTGAACAGCCAGGCGTCGAAGGCGTCGGCATTGACGCTTTCCGGCGAGGCGGCGGCGGCGTCGTTGATGGCGATCACTTCGCCTGCCACCGGAGCGTAGATGTCGGACGCGGCCTTGACCGATTCCACCACGGCCAGCGCGTCGCCGGCGCCGACCGACTTGCCCACTTCCGGCAGTTCCAGGAAGACGATGTCGCCCAGCGCGTCCTGCGCGTGGTCGGTGATGCCGATGGTCAGCGTGCCGTCGGCTTCGACGCGCACCCACTCATGGGACTCGGTGTATTTCAGGTCGGCGGGGAAATTCATGGGATTGCTCCAGATTCAATTTGTTATTCAGCGCCCGCCGGGGGATGTCGATGTTCGACGGGGTAACCGCCGGCGGGCGCGCTGTGACCGGTGCGAGCGTTCAGCTCACGAGTGCCTTGCCATTGCGCACAAACGGCAGTTTAACCACAGTCGCGGCGAGTTTGCGGTCGCGGATCTCGACCTGCACCTCGGCGCCGAGCGCAACGTCGAGCGGCAGGCGGGCAAAAGCGATGGATTGGGACAGCGAGGGGCTGAAGGTGCCACTGGTGATTTCGCCTTCGCCAGCAGGGGTAATGACCTTCTGGTGGGCGCGCAGCACGCCGCCTGCTTTTCCGTTGGCCGGGCGCAGGATCAGCCCGACGAACTGCTGGGTCTTGCCACCGGCGACCAGGGCAGCCTTGCCGGTGAAGTCGCGTTCGCTTTGCAGGTCCACGGTCCAGCCCAGGCCGGCGTTGAGCGGCGAGGTGTGGATATCCATGTCCTGGCCGTACAGGTTCATGCCGGCCTCCAGGCGCAGCGTGTCGCGCGCGCCCAGGCCCGCCGGGCGCACGCCCTCGGCGATCAGCTTTTCCCACAGGCCGGCCACGTTCTCGGCTGGCACTACCAGCTCGAACCCGTCTTCGCCGGTATAGCCGGTGCGTGCCACCATGACTTCGCCAAGGGCGGGATCCTGCACCACCACGGCGTTGAACGGCTTCAGGGCTTCGCTGGGTTGCGTCGAGGGGAAGGCGCTCCACACCTTGGCGCGGGCATTCGGGCCCTGCACCGCAACGATGGCCAGCGGGTCCACGCCGTCGGGCGCATTGTCGTGGCGACGCGGCGTGATGCGCACGCCGCTATTGGTGGCGGCGTTGCGTGCGGCGATCCATTCGATATCGTTGTTGGCGGTGCCAGCGTTCACCACCAGGCGGAAATAGTCCTCGGCGAAGAAATAGACGATCAGGTCGTCGATGACGCCACCCTTCTCATCCAGCATGCAGGAGTACAGCGCCTTGCCCGGCGTTTGCAGCTTGTCGACGTTGTTGGCCAGAAGGCCGCGCAGGAAGGGGCGCACATTGGCGCCCTTGAGGTCGACCACGCACATGTGCGAGACGTCGAACATGCCGGCATCGCTGCGCACGGCATGGTGTTCCTCGATCTGGGAGCCGTAGTTGACCGGCATGTCCCAGCCGCCGAAGTCGACCATGCGGGCGCCGAGTGCGCGGTGGATGGCGTTGAGGGGCGTGGCCTGGAGCGTCATGGAATCCTCGGGGGAAGGCAAATCTCGGTTCGAAAACGAAAAAGGGCCATCCGCCGCAGGATTCGGCGCGCCATAGCGCTGCCAGATCCGCTGCGGCGGATGACCCCTCTGTCCTCGATACCTGAGAGATTACAAGGCGGGATCCCAATTGAACTGCCGGAAATCCAAACCTTGCGCGCCCCTTCGGTGGGCACGCTCACCAAGGCTGTCGACGGAATCGATCAGTGGCGGGTGCCGCTCTCCAGAGTACGGCGTGCATCGTGTGCATGTTGCAAGCCGATCCAACCAGTCCATGGTGCCTGAGAGTTTTCGGGTGATACCCCTTCGGCGGCGCAAGATCTGCGCGCTCTCCCGGTCGGATGGCGCGACTCTACAGCCAGCCTCGGGGGCTTGTCAACGCGCTCGCGCGCCAGCCCGGGCGCAGCCGCGGGCCGGCTGGCCGGCGTGTTAACATCTGCGGCTCCGATGGCTTTTGCTGTGCCGCAGGCTTCACCCGTGGCCTTGGCCGCGCCCGTGCATGTGCTGCCTTTGCCATGCGCAAAAGCCCGCGCCCGCCTTGCCGGCCATCCCGCCACCCAGCATCACCACCAGCCCTCGCATGACCCACGGACTCAACCCTGCCCAATCCGAAGCCGTTCGCTACCTCGACGGCCCCTGCCTGGTGCTCGCCGGCGCCGGCTCGGGCAAGACCCGGGTGATCACGCAGAAAATCGCGCACCTGATCGAGGACAAGGGCTTCCAGCCCAAGCACATCGCCGCGGTGACCTTCACCAACAAGGCCGCCAAGGAGATGCAGGAGCGGATCGCCAAGCTGATGGAAGGCAAGACCACGCGCGAGGGCAAGCGCATTCCCATCAAGCAGATCACGGTGAGCACCTTCCACTCGCTGGGCGTGCAGATCCTGCGCGCCGAGGCCGAGCACGTGGGCCTGAAGCCGCGCTTCTCCATCATGGACTCGGACGATTGCTTTGGCATGGTGCAGGAGCAGCTCGCCTCCACCGACAAGAAGCTGATCCGCAGCGTGCAGAGCACCATCTCGCTGTGGAAGAACGGCATGGTCGATCCCGAGACCGCCATCGCCCAGGCCGACAACCCCGACGATCACCAGGCGGCGCTGATCTACCGCAACTACGTGGCTACGCTGCATGCCTACCAGGCCGTGGACTTCGACGACCTGATCCGCCTGCCGGCGGAGCTGTTCGCGCGCAACGAAGAGGTGCGCCTGCGCTGGCAGAACCGGCTGCGCTACTTCCTGGTGGACGAGTACCAGGACACCAACGCCTGCCAGTACCAGCTGCTCAAGCAGCTCGCCGGCGGCTCGCACCTGCGCGCGCCGGCCTTCACCGCGGTGGGCGACGACGACCAGGCCATCTACGGCTGGCGCGGCGCCACGCTGGACAACCTCAAGCTGCTGCAGACCGATTTCCCCGACCTCAAGGTGGTCAAGCTGGAGCAGAACTACCGCTCCACCGTGCGCATCCTGGAGGCGGCCAACGCGGTCATCTCCAACAATCCCAAGCTGTTCGACAAGAAGCTGTGGAGCGAGCACGGCATGGGCGACCCCATTGCCGTCAACCCGATGAACGATGAGGAGCACGAGGCGGAGTCGGTCGTGTTCCGCTTGTCGGCCCACAAGTTCGAGCGCCGCGCGCAGTTCCGCGACTACGCCATCCTGTATCGCGGCAACCACCAGGCGCGGCTGTTCGAGCAGATCCTGCGCCGCGAGCGCATTCCCTATGTGCTCTCGGGCGGGCAGAGCTTCTTTGACAAGGCCGAGATCAAGGACATCTGCGCCTACCTGCGCCTGATCGCCAACCCGGACGACGATCCCGCCTTCATCCGCGCCATCACCACGCCCAAGCGTGGCGTGGGCAATACCACGCTGGAAGTGCTTGGCACCTTCGCCGGCCAGGCCAAGGTGTCGTTGTTCGAGGCGGCCATGATGGGCGGCATCGAAGGCAAGCTCCAGCCGCGCCAGCTGGAGCCGCTGCGGGTGTTCTGCGAAGCCATGGTGCGCCTGGCCGGGCGCGCGGCCAGCGATCCCGCCACCCAGGTGCTCGACGACATGATGGAAGGCATTCATTACGAGGCCTACCTGTACGACACCTTCGACGAGCGCCAGGCCCAGTCGCGCTGGACCAACACGCTGGAATTCCTCGACTGGCTCAAGCGCAAGGGCACCAAGCCCGAGGCCACGGGCGAGGGCGAGGAGGCCACCGGCTTCGACACCGCCGATGGCTTTGGCGACGAGGGCAAGAACCTGCTGGAGCTGACCCAGACGGTGGCGCTGATGAGCATGCTCGAAGGCCGCGAGGAAGATCCCGACGCGGTGCGCCTGTCGACGCTGCACGCCTCCAAGGGGCTGGAGTACCCGCACGTGTTCCTGGTCGGGGTGGAAGAGGGCATCCTGCCCCACTGCCGCGAAGACGAAGACATGAGCGACGAGAAGATCGAGGAAGAGCGCCGCCTGATGTACGTAGGCATCACGCGTGCGCAGCGCAGCCTGCACCTGAGCTGGTGCAAGAAGCGCAAGCGCGCCCGCGATACCTACTCTTGCGAGCCCTCGCGCTTTATCGGCGAGATGAAGCTCGAAGAGGCCCCCGCGATCAAGGACGAAACGCCCGCCATGAGCCCCAAGGACCGCCTGGCCGGACTCAAGGCCTTGCTGGGAACGCCCGGCAAGACCTCGGCATGACCGGCCCCGGCCGGTGTTCCGTGCCCCATCCCGGTGCCAATCGTACAAAGTCGATACATTAGCCTACAAGCGGGACATGACCCTCGCCCGATGTCTGTCTAACATCGCCGGTGCCTGGCCCGACGTATGGACCAGGCGCCGCGCCGTTCCGTCCCTTCGGAGTGGCGTGGCCGGGCAGCACGCCCGACTTCTTCCCTGTTCTGCGCCTCCGCACTTGGGTCCGGGGGCGTTTTTTTTGGGAATCCGCCAGGTCCCGTGGCCATCAGGCGCGCGCCTGCTACCGGGCTTGCGTGGTCGAGGGGCTTACCGGGCATCTGGCGCTCCTAGTTGGTGAGGCACCGCAGCGCCGGGTACGCCGAATGGGCCGTTCGCCCCGAAGGTGCAGGGCATGGGGCCTGCCATGGCGCCGGGGAAAGGGTGGGCGGATGCGCCCTGCGGCGGACCCGCCAAACGGCCCTCTGGCATGTCGCGCAGGCGCTTGCGCTGGCCGGCATCCAGGCTTTCTTCAAATGCGATCCAGCGATCGCGCACGGCGCGGCGATCCTTGTCGAGCGCATCGTGCAGGCGGTCTTCCCGCTCCGCGCGGGCGCGCAGCGACGACTCGGGACCCTCCGGCTGACCGGGGCCGCCGCCCTCGCGGATAAAGCGCGCCTGCAGTTCCAGCGCGTGCGCATGCGCTTCCCGCGCCGCGTCCAGGGCGGTTTGCCACAGGGTGGCCTGGGCAGGCGTGAGCGCCAGCGCGTCGCGCAGCGATGTGGGCGCCGCCGGCCGGCCGGGGCCGGCAACCGCCAGCGGGCTGGTCTGCAGCGCGTGCGCCGGCAGCGTCAAGGCGCAGGCGCCGCACAGCACGGCAAGGGACAGCAAGGCGCGGAGGCGGGGCAACAAGGCTTGGGGCTGGGTCACAAGGATTCTCCATGGAGGTCATGCGGGGGCGCCGGGCTGCCGTGGCCCGCCGGTCAGGAACTGGCAGGCACAAAAGCGGCGGAATAACGACATGACATCTTAGAAAGGCCGGCCCGCTATTGCTTGAGCGCTTGGTCAGCGCGCGGAAGCAATGCCGTACAAAGCGGGCCGCCGGGCAAGCCGCTTTGTATCAAGCCCGGTACAAAGCGGCCACACCCTGCCTATCAGGCCGCCGCGCCGGGCTGGTAGAGTGAATCCCTGGCGGCGGCGGCGGCTTGCCGGGCCTCCCTGATTCGCCCGAATCCGCTGCAATACCGGCCTGCCGGCGCACCAACCTGCCGCGCACGACGCGGCGAACCGCTGCAAAGCACGACGAAACCCGATGGACCATTCTCCCGCCTCGCCCCTTCATTTGCTGATCGTCGACGACGATCCGCAGATCCGCGCCATGCTGGCCGAGTACCTCTCCACCTTTGGCATCGAAGCCGACGGCGCCGAGGGCGGCGCCGCCATGCGCGCCGCCATGGCCACGCGCGACTACGACCTGGTGGTGCTCGACCTCTCTTTGCGCGGCGAAAACGGCCTGACGCTGTGCCGCGAGATCCGCGAGCGCAGCAACCTGCCGGTAATCATGCTCACCGCGCGCACCGAGCTGGCCGACCGCGTGGTCGGGCTGGAGGTGGGCGCCGACGACTATGTCACCAAGCCCTTCGAGATGCGCGAGCTGGTGGCGCGCATCCACACCGTGCTGCGCCGTGCCCGGGGCGGCGGCGTAAAGCGCCCGGCGGCGGCGGGCGGCCATGAACTGCGCTTCGGCAGCTGGCGCCTCAACACCACGCTGCGCCAGCTGGTGGATGGCGAGGAAACCGTGGTGCCGTTGTCCAATGCGGAATTCCGGCTGCTGCTGGCGTTTATCGAGCATCCGAACCGCGTGCTGGATCGCGAGCTGCTGATCAACCAGGCGCGCGGCCGCGATCTCGACGTCTTTGATCGCAGCATCGACCTGCTGGTCTCGCGCCTGCGCCAGAAGCTGCGCGACGATCCGCGCGACCCGACGTTGATCCGTACCGTCCGAGGCGAGGGCTATGTCTTCACCGGTGCCGTCGAAGCCTGAGCGCGCGGGCTGGGTAGCCCGCCACGACTCCATGTTCATCCGGCTGTTCCTGGTGATGGCCGCGATCATGCTGGCCGTGCATCTGCTCGGCGTCACGGTCATCGAGAGTGTGTTCCCGCGCCCGGGGCATACCGGGTTCACCTTCGTGCCCGGCGACGAGATGCCGCCGCCGCCCCCGGGTGAAGAGGGGCGGCGGGGCGAGTCCCCGCCGCCGCCGGACGCCGAGGCGCGCGCGGACAACGGCCAAGGCGGAGCCGGAGCCCCAGTGCCGCCACGCCGCCCGCGCCGCACCCACGGTCTTGGGCCGCCGCGCCTGGGCCAGTTGTTCCAGCTCGCCGCCATTGTGGCCGCGTCCTGGGTGGGTGCGCGATTGCTGGCCAGGCCGGTCCAGCGCCTGGCCAGCAGCGCCGGCCGGCTGGCCCAGGACGTGCATGCCCCGCCGCTGGACGAAGACAGCGGCCCGGCCGAGGCCCGCGCCGCAGCCAAGGCCTTCAACCACATGCAGCAGCGCATCCGCACCCAGCTGGCACAGCAATCGCGCTTCCTGGCTGCCGTGTCCCACGACCTGCGCACCCCACTCACCCGCATGAGCCTGCGCATCGAAGGCGTCGACGACAACCAGGTCCGCTATCGCCTGCGCCAGGACCTGGCGGAGATGAACGGTCTGATCGATGCCACCCTGTATTACCTGCGCGAGCGCGACGGCGCCGCCGCGCCGCGCCAGCGGGTGGATGTGCATGCCTTGCTGCAGGCCGTGGTGGACGATGCCACGGAAGTCGGCCAGGACGTCACCTTGTCTGGCGACGCCGAGCCGCTGCTGGCCTATCCGGCCGAACTGCGCCGGGCCGTGGTCAACCTGGTCGAGAACGCGCACCGCTACGGCGGCAGCGCGTGCATTGAACTGGCGGACAGCCCCGAGCGGGTGGTGATCGATGTGTGCGACAACGGCCCCGGCATTCCGCCGGAGGAAATGGCGCGCGTGCTGGAGCCGTTCTACCGGCTCGAATCCTCGCGCAACCGTGCCACCGGCGGGGTCGGCATGGGCCTGTCGATCGCCGCGGATATTGTCTCGCGCCACGGCGGCGAGCTCAGCCTGGCCAACCGGGCGGAAGGCGGCCTGCGGGTGCGCATCGTGCTGCCGCGCGCCTGAGCCGCGGGCGGCCCGGTGCCAACGCTACCGCTCACCGTGCCGTGCCGTGCCGTGCCGCCACCCATTGCGGCAAGCTGCACATACTGCGAGCCGCGCGAGCCGCGCGTGAAATCCAGCACGAAATCGCCCACGTCGACACGGGCCTGCAGCGCGCGCCGCAGGTCCGCCGGGCTGGCCCCGCGCGGCGCAGCCAGCGCCGTGCGCACCAGCCAGGCCGCGCCGATATAGCCGGCCAGCGTGGCCGGCGAGGCGGGCTCGTCCAGGAACTGCTTCATCCGGCCCACGTGCTCCTTGACCACGCGCAGGGTCAGGTCCTGCGGCCCCGGGGCGATCTGCGTCAGCACGATGCCGCCGGTGTAGCCGGCGCCAAGAATCTCGCGTGCCGCCAGCGAATTGACCGCCGACAAGCCCACCAGGAAGCCGTACCAGCCGCGCGCCGCCAGCGCGCGGCCGAGGTTGCCATAGGCCAGCGTATCGCCTGCCACGATCACCGCGGCCGGGCGCGCGGCGGCGATGCGTTGCGCGACCGCCCCGGCGTCGCTGCCCTTGCCCGCATCCAGCGTGAGTGCCTGCAGTCCCGGCTCCTGCTCGGCCTGGCGCCGCCACGGCGTGCCGCTAGCCAGGCTGCCGGCCGCAAAATCCGGCGCCACGGCCAGCACCAGTTGCTTGAGGCCATAGCTGCGCAACTGCCGGATGGCCGCATCCAGCTCGCTGCGGTAGTCGGCCCGCGTGTACCAGACATGATCCGCCGCGAGCGACAGCCCCGACAACGGCGCCACGATCTGCACGCCGCGCCGGGCCAGCTCGGGCGAGGCGGCCAGCACCGGCAGCAGGGCATCGCTGGGGCCGAACAGCAATTCCGCCCGCTCTCCGTCGACCAGCGACAGCGCCTGCGCCGTGGCCGCGCGCGGATCGGCGTCGACCTCGCGCACCACATGCACCACGCGCGGCTCGCGCGCGCCGGCGTTGGCCGCATCGAACATCACCTTGGCCCCCGCCAGGTAGTCGCGTGCCAGGTCGGCCTGGGCGCCGCCCCGGTCCACCAGGTGGCCGATCACCAGCGGGCGGCGCGGCGGCGCCTGCGCCAGCAAGGAGGCAGGCGCCAGCATGGCGCTGCCAAGCGCGGCCAGGACCCGGCGGCGCGGCGGCCGTGCGGGGTTGGCGATCAGGGAAGAAGCGTGCATGGGAATCCGCGAGGCCAGGTACAGAGCAATGGCATGATTGGGGGAGAGCGCCGCGCAGCCTATCCGGCCCAGGTGACGCTGGCATGACGCCGGGCATGTCATGGGCCGCGGCTTGACCCCGGTCAACGCAGGCGCGGGCGGCGCGCCCTACGATGGGCCATCGAATCCACGACAAAGGCCGCCCCATGGCTGCGACTGCCCCCGCCCCGTTTCCCAATGCAATGTCCGTTCCCATTGCCGTTGCCGTCTCGAGCCAGTCCCGCACCTGCTCCGGCAAGTGCGGCGCCGCCTGCACCGGCAAGCCGGCGGGACGGGGCGCGGCAGCGCCGGATCCGCATGCCTTGTCGGACTTTCGCGCGCTGGCGGGGCGCATGGATATCAACGGCCCGCGCTACACCTCGTACCCGACGGCGGACCGCTTCCACGGCGGCTTCGGCGCGCAGGACTACCAGCAGGCGCTGGCCGATTGCGCTGCCAGCGCCACCAACACCGCCAAAGCCGCCGCGCCGCTCTCGCTGTACGTGCACGTGCCGTTCTGCGAGAACATCTGCTACTACTGCGGCTGCAACAAGATCATCACCAAGGACCACCGTCGCAGCGCCCGCTACGTGGACTACCTGGCGCGCGAGATGGCGCTGGTGGCGCAGCAGATCGGCACGCGGCGAGAGGTAGTGCAGTCGCACTGGGGCGGCGGCACGCCGACCTTCCTCGATCCCGCCGAGATGCGCCGTGTCATGGACGCGCTGCACCAGCACTTCCACCTGCTGCCCGAGGGCGAGCACTCGATCGAGATCGACCCGCGCCGCATCGGTGACACGCAGATGGCGCTGCTGGCGGAACTTGGCTTTAACCGCATCAGCCTGGGCGTGCAGGATTTCGACGCCGAGGTCCAGCGCGCCATCCACCGCGTGCAATCGCTGGCCGAGACGCAGGCGGTCGTCGACGCCGCGCGCCGGCTGGGTTTCCGCTCGGTCAGCATGGACCTGATCTACGGCCTGCCGCACCAGACCACGGCGCGTTTTGCCGCCACCGTGGAACAAGTGCTGGCAATGCGCCCGGACCGGCTCTCGGTGTACAGCTACGCGCACCTGCCGCACGTGTTCAAGCCGCAGCGGCGCATCGACGAACGCGCACTGCCGGCCGCTGCCGAAAAACTCGACATCCTGGTCGGCACGATCGAGCAGCTGACCGCCGCGGGCTACGTCTACATCGGCATGGACCACTTCGCGCTGCCGGACGACGCGCTCGCCGTGGCCCAGCGCGAGGGCCGGCTGCAGCGCAACTTCCAGGGCTATTCCACCCACGCCGGCCATGACCAGCTCGGCTTCGGCGTTTCGTCAATCGGCGCAGTGGCGGGCCGTTACGTGCAGAACGCCCGCACGCTGGATGACTACTACAGTGGCCTCGACGCCGGCGTGCTGCCCGTGATGCGCGGCTTCGCCATGCGTGACGAAGATCACTTGCGGCGCGATGTGATTGGCGCGCTGATGTGCAATGGCGTGTTGGATATGGCGGCGGTCGAAACGCGCCACCGCATCGATTTTGCCGAGCACTTCGCGCACGAGCTGACGGAACTGGCGCGGCTGGCCGAAGACGGGCTGGTGCGCTGTGAGCCTGGGCGCATCGAGGTGACACCGCTGGGGCGTTTGCTGGTGCGCCGCCTGGCCATGGTGTTCGACGGCTTCCTGCGCGAGGATGCCCGGCGCACCGAGCCCGCTGCCATCCGGAGCGCTGATGCGGGTACGCCTTTGCCGATGCCAACGCGCTACTCGCGCGTGGTTTGAGTCACACCGGAAAGCAAAAAGCCCGCGGCATGCCGCGGGCTTTTTTGTTGAGAGCTGCTTGCGCTTACTTCGAAGCGTTGGCCATGTAGTCCACTGCGGCCATCACGTCGGCGTCGGGGCCGGCGTAGCCACCCTTCGGCGGCATCACGCCCTTGCCCTTCAGGGCGAAGGCGTGCACGGCGTCCATGCCTTCCTTCAGGCGCGGAGCCCAGGCTGCCTTGTCGCCGAACTTCGGCGCACCGGCAACACCGGCCGCGTGGCAGGCGGCGCAGACTTGTTCGTAGACCTTCTTGCCCACTTCGGCGGAAGCCGGCGCGGCTGCAGCTGCGGCAGCCGGTGCGGCGGCTGCAGGTGCCGCTGCGGGAGCGGCCGGAGCAGCGGCTGCCGCAGGCGCAGCGGCGTCCGAGGCAGCAGCCGTAGCCGGAGCGGCGGCGGGCGCGGCGGGTTCCGGGAACTTGGCGCCACCGGCGTCGGCCATGTAGACCACGGCGCGGCCGAGTTCGTAATCGGAGTAGTCGTCGGCGGTGGTGCCGGCGCGGGCTTGCATGGCGCCCTTGCCATGCAGCACGGAGTTCAGCAGGCCGTCAAAGCCCTGGCCGATACGCGCAGCCCAGTCACCAGCGTTGCTGTACTTGGGCGCGCCGGCAGCACCGGTGGCGTGGCAGGCAGCGCAGACTTCCTTATAGACCTGCTCGCCCGTCTTGTAGACGCGCGGTGCGTTCGGGTCCTTCAGTTCGAGCGAGGCGACCGGCTTGATGCGGTCATTGACAGCTTCCACGGTAGCGGTAGAACCCGCGCCTTCCTTGGCACCGTGTCCGACAAAGTTGACTAGCAGGATGATCACGATGATTGGCACCAGGAAGGCGGCAATCACCACAGCGATCAGCTGCTTGGGGGTCTTGATGGGAGACTCGTGTTCGTCTTGTGCGTTATGGACGTCGCTCATACTCAACTCTCAATTTTGCAGGAAACCTGTGGCCGCTCGCGATCGGCTGCTTATGTGGCCGCTTGCTCGGTGGCCAATTCCCCCTGGCCAATTGCGCGCATCGGACTATTATCCGGTGCCAACTGCCCCGAAACGGGCCAGCCAGCAGGGCGCGGCACCATCATCCCCGGACCTGATGTGGACGTTGCGCAGCCCCTTTTTTACACAAATAACTCGCGATTATAGCCCCAAAGACTTACCGTATGGAGGCAAAAGCGGCTTGCAAGAGACGTCATCTGGCTGCACTTTTCAGCCCGGCGTGGACGTCTTTCGCCAAACACGGTATGCTATGCGACTTTCCGGCAGCGGCACTCGCGCGCTGCCCGCGTTGTACCCCGTCATACCCTGTGCGCCCGTAGCTCAATGGATAGAGTACTGCCCTCCGAAGGCAGGGGTTGCTGGTTCGATCCCAGCCGGGCGCACCAATCCTGACAAGGGATTGCGGCACTTCCCTCCACTACCTTGAACACCCACTGTAGCTAAATTGCACCTAGCTTCAGTGTTGGCACTTCCGTCAGTGGCATCACCCCAGCTTCCCCGTTTCCTTGCCTCCCGTTTTCGACAGGCCTAGAGGATCAGCTTGTAGCCTGCGTGGCCGGCAACAAAGCCAAGCCTTTCGTAGAACCGGTGCGCATCCGCACGGCCCTTGTCGGTGGTGAGCTGCACGATGGCGCAACCGCGGGACCCGCATTCCGAGATCGCCCAGTCGAACATCTGCTGGCCGAGCCCTGCGCTGCGAAACGGCACCGCGATGCGAACCGCTTCGATCTGCCCCCGCCATGCACCTGCGCGGGCGATGCCGGGTATGAACGACAGTTGCAGCGTGCCGATGGCCGTGCCGCCATCCACGGCTACCACGAGACGCTGATTCGGGTCCGCGGCGATGGCGTGGAAGGCGGTAACGTACCTTTCGTCCACGGGCGTGCTGACAATCTCTCGCTGGTATATCGTCGCGCAAAAGGGAGCACAGAATGCGCTCAGGACAATTCAGGATCCTTCGCTGCGAGATGCTTGGCGTGGAGGCCGTCGAGGCGAGCACGCGCCACACCTTTGCGCGGCATACCCACGAGCAATTTGGCATCGGCGTGATCTGGCAGGGCGCGCACAGGTCGCACAGCGGGCGCGGCATGGTCGAGGCGGGCCCGGGCGACATGATCATGGTCAACCCGGGCGAGGTGCATGATGGCATGCCCATCGGCGACGCCGGGCGCTCGTGGCGGATGCTTTACTTCGATCCCGCATGCATCGCGCGGGCCAGCCTGGACCTGAGCGAAGGCAGGACGAGGCAGTGCGAATTCCCCAACCCGGTCGTCAGCGATGCGGCGGTGGCGGCCGGCTTCCAGCAGCTCTATCTGCTCGCTACGGCCGGCGGCGGCGCTGGCTCGGATCTGCAGCGCGAAGCGATGCTGCTCGCCCTGCTGGCGCGGGTGGCGGATCCCGGCCTTGCACGCAGCGCAGGCGCGCAGGCGGGGGCACAGGCGGGGGCGATCGATCGGGCGCGCAGCCTGATCGACGATGATCCGGCCGCAGCCGTCTCGCTGGCCGAACTTGCCGAGGTTGCCGGGCTGAGCCGGTTCCAGTTGCTGCGTGCGTTTTCCAAGGCAACCGGGCTGACGCCGCACGCGTACCTCTTGCAGCGACGCATCCATCTGGCTCGCGCGCTGATTGCGCAGGGCAAGGCCCTGGCCGATGCGGCCGCCGCCAGCGGCTTTGCCGACCAGAGCCACATGACGCGGATGTTCGTGCGCCAGTACGGCGTGTCGCCGCGCGCCTATGCGGCCGTGGTGCGCTGAGCTGCAATTTCGTTCAAGACCCGATGTGCCGGCCCGGCTAGCCTGCTGCTTTTCCATGGCGGGGGCTGCGCATGCCGGGCAAGCGGGGAAGCTATCTGGGGTATTTCTATCTGACCCTTGCGATGGTGCTGGTTGGCAGCACCGTGATTGCCAGCAAAGTCATTGCGTCCGGCCTGCCGCCGTTCACGGCCACCGCGCTGCGGTTCGCGATCGCCTTGCCTTGCTTGCTGGGCGCAATGCGACTGACCGGCGCATCTTGGCCTAGGCCGCGCGGGCGTGACCGGATCACGCTGGTGGTGCAGGCGGCGGCGGGCAGCGTGGGTTATACGACGCTGCTGATCTCCGGTCTGCGGCTGACCTCGGCCGCGGATGCGGGCGTCATCATTGGTACGCTGCCCGTGGTATCGGCGGTCATCGCGATCCTGCTGCTTGGCGAGCGGCCCCATCGTTTCCTCATGCTCGCGATCGGGCTGGCCACGGCGGGGATTGTCATGGTTGCCTTTCCTTCCAGCGCCGGCAGCGGGCATTCCTTGCTCGGCAACGCGCTCGTCCTGGGAGCCGTCGTGTGCGAGGGGCTGTTCATCCTGCTCAACCGGCGGCTGGACCAGGCGATTGCGCCACTCGCGCTATCAGCGCTCATGTGCGGCATCGGGCTGGTCGCATCGGCGCTGTTCGCTGTGTTCGAGGCGCCGTGGACTTTGACGTTTTCCACGCAGGCGGTGGGTGCGGTGATCTACTACGCAATCGTGCCGACGGTCGGCGGATTCCTGCTGTGGTACGCGGGCTCGGCGCGCACGAGCGGCAGCGAGGCGGCGCTGTTTACCGCGCTTGCGCCAGTGTCGGCGGTCGTCCTGGCGGCGGTGTTGCTGGGCGAGCGGGTCAGCGTGGCCCAGGTGGCCGGTGTCAGTTGCGTGCTCATGGCTGTGGCAAGCCTGCTACTGGTGCGGCCGGCACGCCAGGGCGCGGTGCGGGGGCCTTGAGCGCAATCATGGCGATGCGCGCGTTGTGCCGGTGATACAGCTGCGCGCGCCTGGGCAGGTTTCGGGCTGAGGAGGAACCGTCGCGGGCGATTTCCGGCGGCGCTCGCGGTATGGCGCGTGGAGCATTTCGCTTTTGCGCCGCGCGGCTTGTCGAGCACGTGCCTTCCCGAAAAGTGCCATGGCCGGCGCGCAGCCGCGCCTGCGCGCACTACGGCTGCCCGGTGGGAGGCACTGTCAATCCGCAAACAGAAGCAATTTCTCCCCTTAATTGCGCCTTTTCGCCCGATCGGCCCAATGCGTAAATGGCCCGCATTAAACGCCTCGGGAGGCCATTCCATGTGCAATATCGCTGACAAAGTGCCCCGCGAACGGACGCGCCAGGCCGTCGCTCCCCCTCGGCTGCAGGGCGCGTGGGCAAAGCGCCTGGCGATGCCGCTGGCCGGCTCGGCAGCCTTGCTCGCGCTGGCGGGTTGTGCCCAACTGCCAGCCTCTGCGACGGCGGACGCGCCGGCGCCGCAGAGCACGATCGCGAGCTTCGTGATCCCGCCTGATGCGCTTGGCGCGCGCGATGCGCAGCTCGCGGCCGTGCTTGCCAAGGCCGGCGCGCTGGCGGCCCGGCAGAAGCAGCCGGCGACCATCGTCGTCACCGCGCTCGGCCAGGACCTGCCCTACCTCAACCAGGCGATCTGGAAGGGTGTACCGGCACAGCGCACCACCGCCGTTCACCTCGAGAACCTGACGGCCGGCACGAGCCAGCCGTACAGCGTGACCGTCAAGACGGCGCAATCGCAATAACGCCGCAATAGCACCGCAATCACACCGCAATCACACCGCAACTAGGAGCCGCAGCCGATGCACCGCCTCATCCTGTTTGCCGCCAGCCTGGCGCTGGCCATGCCGGCCCTTGCCACCGAGCCTGGCGCCGATGTCCGTCCTGCCTTGCCCGCAGCCGCGCCGGCGGCGGACAAGGTCTATCCACCGCTGCCAACCCTGGCCATGTTGCCGCCCGCGAGCGGCGGTGACGAGCTCAGCGCGCCGCGCGTGGGCCACACCGCCAGGGCCCGGATCAAAGCGCCGCCCGCGCCGGAACGCAAGAGCCTGGCGCCGGTAGTGCGGCTGGTGGTGTCGGACACCTCGCGTGCGTACCTGGACACCATCGGACATCAGCTCGACCTGGCCCTGCTGCAGTCGTCCCCGCCGGGGCCGGCTGAAGATCATCGCCAACGTCTGGCAAGCGAGGGCATCCATCGTGTCCGCTAACGCCCATACGAAGGCGGCCGGCCTACGCCAGCACCGCGGGCTCGCCGGCAGCTTGCTGGTGGTTTCGCTGTTGCTGTTCCATGGTGCGGCCCGCGCGCAGGATTGCTTCGAGCAAGCGGGCACCTACCAAGGCGTCAACCCCTCGGTGCTGCGTGCCATCGCGTGGTTCGAGTCGAAGGGCGATCCCGCCGCGGTGAACCGCAATGCGAACGGGTCGATCGACGTCGGGCAGTTGCAGATCAACTCAGTGCATTTCAATGACCTGGCCCGCCACGGGGTGCCGAGTCGCGCGCTGACCAACTCATGCGTCAACGTCTTTGTCGCCGCCTGGCTGCTAAAGCAAAAGATGGTGAGGCATGGCAACACCTGGCGCGCCATTGGCGCCTACCACTCCGAATCGCCGGGG
Source organism: Cupriavidus sp. UME77 (assembly GCF_014170355.1). Lineage (NCBI taxonomy): Bacteria > Pseudomonadati > Pseudomonadota > Betaproteobacteria > Burkholderiales > Burkholderiaceae > Cupriavidus > Cupriavidus sp. UME77. The sequence continues at coordinate 84,636 of NZ_LZZU01000046.1, read as the reverse complement.
CAGCGCGACGCTTACGCGCGCAGCATCCAGCGGATCCTGGTGGCCTGGGGCGAGCTGCCGTCTGCCCGCTAGCGCATGGGTAGCACACGGGTCGCGCATGGGAGCGGGCCGCGCCGGCCCTTGCTATCATGCGTGCCATGCAGCCCGACATCACCATCCTCCACACCGAATACGAGATCACCGCGATCCGCGCGCAAGGCGCGGGCGGGCAGAACATCAACAAGGTGTCCAACGCGGTCCACCTGCGTTTCGATGTCCGTGCCTCGTCGCTGGAAGAAGGGCACAAGGCGCGGCTGCTGCAGTTGCATGACCACCGCATCACGCGCGATGGCGTGGTGGTGATCAAGGCGCAGCAACACCGCAGCCTGGAGATGAATCGGGAAGAGGCGGTGCAGCGCCTGCACGACCTGGTGCGCAGCGTGGCTACGCCGCCGCGCACGCGCCGCCCCACGCGGCCTACCTTCGGCTCGAAGATGCGGCGCCTCGAAGGCAAGAGCCAGCGCAGCCAGGTCAAGGCGCAGCGCGGCAAGGTGGTGGACTAAGAGGCCGCTTCAAAAAGATTCTGGCGTCGTTGCGCGGCCTTGGCCGTACCACTTGTACTGTCTGCGGCCGCGCGCCTAGCCAGAACCGCTTCGCTTCATTTTGAAACGGCCTCTAAGGGCGGCGAGCCCGCGCTGGCACCTTTGTCTCACTCCGCCGCCTGGCATCGAAGCTGACATCGGCGCTCAGGCGGCCAGGGGAAGGCGCACCGTCAGCGTGACGCCGCGCCCGCCGATGCCCGGGCTCAGGCTTACCTGGCCTTGCGCCGTCAGCACGATCTCCTTGACGATGGCAAGCCCCAGGCCGCTGCCTTCCTGGTTCGGCAGCGCGTTGCGATAGAAGCGATCGAATATCTTGGGCCGCGCTTCGGCGGGAATGCCGGGGCCGTTGTCGCTCACCGCGAGGACGGCACTTTTCGCCTCGAGCGTCACGGCCACGGTGACCTGGCCTTGCGCCGGCGTATAGCGGATCGCGTTGTCGACCAGGTTCGATACCACGGCCGCCATCATCCACTCGTTGACGCTCACCCGTGCGCTATCGACCGCCAGCTCGGCGCCCAGGTCTATGCCCTTGCGCTGCGCCAGCACCACCATGTCTTCCAGCACGGCGGTCACCAGCGGCACCAGGTCCGCGCCTTGTTGCGCGGCACCGGCACTGCGCGCGGCTTCGGCCTGCGACAGCAACAGCAGCTTGTTGGCCAGGTTGGTCATGGCCTGCGTGCTGGTCTCCATCGAGCCGAGGATCTCGCGCAGCCTGGCTTCATCGTCCACCCGCGCGGCAAACTCCAGCTGCGCCCCCAGCACCGCGAGCGGTGTGCGGATCTGGTGCGCGGCATCGGCGATAAAACGCTTTTGCTGGCGCACATATTCGTTCAGGCGCTGGATGCACTGGTTGATCGCCTCGACAATGGGCCGCAACTCCTGCGGCAGGTCGATTGCGCTCACCGGAACCAGATCCATCGGGTCGCGTCCCGCCACTTCGTCTTTCACGCGCAGCAGCGGGCTCAGCTCCACCGTGAGCCCGATCATCACCAGTCCCACGGCCAGCACCAGCATCACCACTTCGCGCAGCAGCGCCGGCATGCGCAGGCTGCGAACCAGCTCGTGGTTGCCGTTCAGTGTCTGCCCCACGGTGACGGTGACCTTGCGGGCCTCGCCGGAGTCGAACATCGTGCGGGTGGCTTGCACTACCCGCACCGGCTGCGACTGGAAACGCGAAGCGTAGAACACGGGGCTGGCGGCGCCCGCCATCGGTGGCTGCTCGAAGCGTGGGTTACCTGCCAGGATCCGGCCGCGATCGTCGACCACGTTGTAGAAAACGTGGTCGCCATAGGGCGAGTCGAACAGGGACAGCGCCGATGGTGGCACCTGCACCGTGATACGTCCGTCCGCCCACGCAATGTGGCCCGCGATGACGTCGGCCGAAGCTTGCAGCGCGCGGTCTTGCACGCGGTTTGCGGTATCGGCCGCGCTCAGGTAGGCGGCATAGCTGCTGATGCCCACAAAAGCCGCCAGCGGCACCAGCAGCCATAGCAGCAAGCGTACGCGCAGGCTGTGGATCATTGCTTTTGCTGCAGCAGGTAGCCCAGGCCGCGCAGCGTCATGATGGTGGCCTGGCAGCCCTCGAGCTTCTTGCGGATGCGATGGATATAGATCTCGATGGCATCCTCGCTAGCCTCCTCGTCAAGCGAATACACGCCGGACATGAGGCTCGCCTTGGACACGGTCTTGCCAAGCCGCATCATCAGGATCTCCAGCGCGGTATGCTCTTTCAGCCGCAGCGAAAGCAACTCGCCCGCGACGTAGAACTGCCGCGTGTCGGTGTTGTAGGTGAGGTCGCCGCAAGCCAGTTCGGCTTGCTTCTCCCCGGTCTGCCGCCGCGCCAGGGCTTTGATGCGCGCGACCAGTTCCCGCACTTCGAAAGGCTTGACGAGGTAGTCGTCGGCGCCCAGGCCCAGGCACTCCACCTTTTCGTCGACCGACGCGCTCGCGGTCACCACCAGCACCGGCACGTTGTTGCGGCGCGCGCGCAGCCGGCGCAAAACGCTCTTGCCGGCCAGGCGCGGGATCTGCAGGTCTAGCAGCACCACGTCGTAACTCTGCGTCTGCAGCAACTGATCGGCGTACTCGCCGTCCAGCGCGGTATCGACCATGAAGCGCTCTTCCTTCAGTAGCCTCGCGAGCCAGTGGATGAGCGAAGCGTTGTCTTCGATCAGCAATACCTTCATGAACCGCTCTGGTGAGGACCTACTGTTGCCGGGGTCTCCTTTTACCACTGCCCGCCACGCCGCAGACACGGCGCCGCATCGGGATATTCCCTGAGATGCCGCGAAAGCTGCGTGAAGGTTTGCGCTGCCTAGAATGCTCCGAACCCCGCGCTGTGGCCCCGGCGAGCGCGGAGGCACGCCGTAACCAGAGCCCAATCATGCCCCGGCCACCAAGACCTGGCGCCAGCAAAACAAGGGAGACAAAGATGAATGCATACAGGAAGGGCCCGCTTGCCGTGGCCTCTGCGGCACTTGCAGCACTTGCGGCACTTGCGGGTGCACACACGGCGCACGCGGCCGATGCAAAGCTGTCGATCATGGTGGGTGGCGCGACCAAGATCATCTACCTGCCGGCCAGGCTGACCGAGCAACTGGGCTACTTCAAGGAGGAGGGGCTCGATGTCGAGATCCTCTCGCAGCCGGCCGGGGTCGATGCCGAAAACGAACTGCTGGCCGGCGCGGTGCAGGGCGTGGTGGGCTTCTACGATCACACCATCGATCTGCAAAGCAAGGGCAAGGAAGTGGAGGCCGTGGTGGTCTTCGGCAAGGTGCCGGGCGAGGTGGAGATGGTGGCCACGCGTGCGGCCGGCCAGATCAAGAGCATGGCCGATGTGAAAGGCAAGACGCTCGGCGTGACGGGCCTGGGCTCGTCGACCAATTTCCTGACGCAGTACCTGGCCTTCAAGGCGGGGGTGGCGCCCAGCCAGTACACGGTGCTGCCGGTTGGCGCCGATAACAGTTTCATGGCCGCGATCCGCCAGAGCCGCATCGATGCCGGCATGACCACCGAGCCCACCATCTCGCAATTGCTCAAGACCGGCGAGGCGCAGGTGCTGGTCGACATGCGCACGGCCGAGGGCACCACCCAGGCGCTGGGCGGGCTCTATCCGGCCTCCAGCCTCTATATGCAGCGCGCCTGGGTGGAGGGACACAAGGAGCAGGTGCAGAAGCTGGCGCGCGCCTTCGTCAAGACCATGCGCTTTATCAAGACCCACAGCGCCGAGGAGATCGCTCAGAAGATGCCCAAGGACTACTACGGCAATAACCGCGAGCTCTACGTCAAGGCCCTGGGCGCCTCGCTGCCCATGTTCACGGACGACGGCAGGATGCCCGCCGGCGGCCCTGAAACGGTGCTCAAGGTGCTCGCCTCGTTCGATCCGACTGTCAAGGGCAAGCACATCGAACTGGGCCGCACATTTACCAACGAGTTCGTCGACCGCACCGCCAAGTGAGACACCAGGCGAACAACCGGTTCGCGCCGCCGGCGTGCGCGCACAGCAAGGAAACCTCATGACCAATACCGTGCCGCAAGATGCGCCGGCCATCGAATTCGAGCGCGTCTCCTGCCGCTTCATCGCACCCGATGGCACTGCCACCGTGGCGTTGCGCGACTTCTCCATGTGTGTGGGCAAGGGCGAGTTCGTCGCCATCGTCGGGCCGACGGGATGCGGCAAATCGACCACACTGAGCCTGATCACCGGCTTGCTCAAGCCGAGCACCGGAGAGGTGCGCCTGATGGGCAAACGCGTGACCGGCATCGATCCGCGCATCGGCTTTGTGTTCCAGGCCGATGCGGTCTTCCCGTGGCGCTCGGTGCTGCACAACGTGGCGGCCGGGCCGCTGTTTCGCGGCGCCGGCCGCGACCAGGCCTATGGCCTGGCCGAGGAATGGGTGCGCAAGGTCGGCCTGGCCAAGTTCAGCAACCACTACCCGCATCAGTTGTCGGGCGGCATGCGCAAGCGCGTGGCGCTGGCGCAGACCTTCATCAACAACCCGCAGATCCTGCTGATGGACGAGCCATTCAGCGCGCTGGACATGCAGACCCGCACGCTGATGCAGGACGAGCTGCTGCAGTTGTGGTCGCAGAACGCTGGCTCGGTGGTGTTCGTCACGCACGACCTGGAAGAAGCCATCGCCATGGCTGACAGGGTCTTCGTGCTGACCGCGCGTCCGGCCACCCTCAAGCGTGTCTATGAGATCGACCTGCCACGCCCGCGCGTGACTTCGGAGATCCGCTACGAAAAGCACTTTGTCGAACTGTCGCGCGAGATCTGGGCCGATCTGCGCGAAGAAGTCCACATCGACTGATGCTGCGCCGCCAACCGTAGCCAATGCCAACGCCAATGCCAATACCAATGAATATGGAAGCAAACACGGCCCTTGCCGACGAACTCGACGTCTTTGAACGGGAAGCCAGGCTAGCCATGCGCCGGCGCCGCCAACTGATCATCACCCTGCGCATTGGCTTGCTGGTGGTGGCGCTGGGCGGTTGGGAGCTGGCGGGGCGGCTGCACTGGATCGACCCGTTCTTCTTCTCCATGCCCTCGCTGATTGCGGAGCAGATCTACGACTGGTTCGTCAACGGCACCTCGCAGGGCCCGCTGCTGGAGCAGGTGGCGGTCACGCTGGAGGAGACCGGGCTGGGCTTCCTGATCGGCTCGGTCGCCGGCGTGATCTGCGGCATTGTGCTCGGGCGCAACAAGCTGCTGGCCGATGTGTTCAGCATCTACATCCAGATTGCCAACTCCATTCCACGCGTGGTGCTGGGCTCGATCTTCGTGATCGCGCTGGGCCTGGGCATGGCCTCCAAAGTGGCACTGGCGGTGGTGATGGTGTTCTTCGTGGTGTTCGGCAATGCCTTCCAGGGCGTGCGCGAAGCCGACCGCTACCTGATCGCCAATGCGCAGATCCTCGGCGCTTCCAAACGCCAACTGACCTTCGCCGTGGTGGTGCCGTCGGCGTTGAGCTGGATCCTGGCCAGCCTGCACGTCAGCTTTGGCTTCGCGCTGGTCGGTGCGGTGGTTGGTGAGTTCCTGGGTTCCAAGCAGGGCATCGGCCTGCTGATCGCCACGGCGCAGGGCGCCTTCAATGCCAGCGGCGTGTTCGCCGCCATGATCGTGCTGGCGGTGGTGGCGCTTGCCGCGGACTTCTTGCTGACCACGCTGGAAAACCGCCTGCTGAAATGGAAGCCGGGCAACCTGGCCTGACCCTGCGTCGCGGCGGCACAGCGCAATAGCGCTACGCGCGCTGGGACGCCATCTCCCTTGCCCACGCCGACTCTCCGTCGGGGTGGGCCTTTTTTGCTTGGTTCGCCGGGCTTCCTGCGAGCGCCCGCCCTCTCCCCCGACCCCTCTCCCACAAGTGCTTGGGGAGCAGACCAATGGCATCGAACGGAGCCGACGGATGGGCCAACACCGCACGCCATGACGACGGCTGTCGCTCCCTCTCGCCCCGGCCCATCTCCCACAAGTGGGAGATGGCAGCAAACCTGAAGCATGGAACCAAGCCGCCAGGCGAAAAAAAACCCGGCTTGTGGCCGGGACAAGGAAAGTTCGGAGCCAGGCCCGCGCCGCTAGGCGCAGGCCGATGCAACGGGATCAGAAGCGCGTGCGCATACCCACGGCGAACTCGCTCTGATGCGCGAAGCCGTTCGATTGCGCGGCATGGTAGCCGTGCTGCAGGAACATGTAGTCCGCCGCCAGGTAGACCTCGGTGCGCTTCGAGAAGTGGTAGAAGATCGAGCCGTACACCGTGTTCTTGCGGCCGCTGTCGGTCGCGGTGGAGCCCGTGGTGTTGCCGTAAGCGTTGATCGTGAAGCCGTCGGCATTCAGGGCGGCGTGGCCGGCCTTCATCATCTGGTAGCCGATCTCGTAGTCGAAGGCGCCTGCCGGGTCGATCTTGAGCGACACTGTGTAGGCGTCGTCCTTGCGCTGGCCCAGCGCGCCCTGGTCCGCGGTGTAGTGGAAATAGCCCGCGTTGGCGCGCACGATGCCCCACACATAGTTGCCGCCGACCGAATAGGTGCGGTTGCGGTTGCCCGCGACGTTGGCCGTGGTGAAGAAGCTGGAGAGGTGGAAATTGCCGCCGTTGTAGCCGAGGGTGACGGTTTCGGTGGTGTTGCGCGACGGCGCGCCCGGCACTTCGCCGAACTGATAGGCCGCGCCGGCGGTCAGGCCGTTGTCGAACAGCTTCTTCCACACCACGCCATTGTCCATGCGGGTGCCGGTGGCGCTGCCTGCGTAGAACACCAGCTGCTTGAAGTTGTTGTTGTTGGTGTAGCCGCCTTCTTCCGCGGTGATGGCCGCCGGGCCGTAGGGGTCGCCATAGAGGCCGGATGCCATCGGGTCGCGCCCGAGCGCATTCTGGCGGCCGAAGGTCAGCTTGCCGAAGACATTGCTGTTGATGCCGACCCAGGCGTCACGGTTGAACAGCACGCCGGGGGTGTCCATCTTTCCGTCGTAGCTGGTGAACTCGCTCTCCAGCTTGAAGATCACCTTGGTGCCGAACCCGATGTCTTCCGCGCCGGTCAGGCCCCAGCGGTTGCCGCTGAACCACGCCGGCTGGTGGTAGCCGGTGAGGCGGTCGCCCTTGGCGTCGGCGTTGCTGATGGTGCTGATGGTGGTGTCGATGAGGCCATACAGCGTCACGTTCGATTGCGCGTTGGCGTGGCCGGCAAAGGCCGCGCCGATTGCCAGCGCGAGGGCTGTGGTTTTGGTTTTGGTTTTGGCTTTCAAGTTGATCTCCTCGGGGCTCGCTAGTCTTGTCGATGATTCGGGCTGCTCGCGGGCGGGACGCGTGTCCCGGCCATGAGAGAAGCCCCTGCATCGTAGGCATGGCAAGCCTTCATCCAGCTTTCCCGCCGTTGCGCGGCTGGCTCAGGGAAAATACCGAGGAGACCCGGCAGGGCAGGCGTTCGGCCGCTTGTTCCACCGCTTGCCGCCCGCATTGCAAACGCAGCCGCAGCGGCCGGCGCGCTCAGTGCGGCCGGCGCTCCGCCGGCTTGCGCTTGCGCGCAGGTGCGGGTACGGGCGCCGGCTGATCCTGCGCCCGCTGCTGTTCGGCCGCGCCGCGCAGCAGCCAGCTGATCAGCTGCTTGGATTGCTGGATGCGCAAGCGGCGTCCCTTGGCGTTATCTTCGAGATAGTCCGTCGACAGGTGGAACAGGTAGGACACCACGTAGCCGCAGAGGTCGTCGACGATGGGGCGCGACAGGCCCGGGCAGAGCGCCAGCCTCTCGATGTCTTCCGCCATCTCGCCGGCGATATCCGCCAGCACCTGGCGCACCGCTTCGCGCAGCGCCGGCTGCGGGCCAGTGCTGCCGCACACGCCGACAAAGAAGGCGTCGGGGTGGGCATCGGCGTAGGCGAAGAAGGCGTCGCAAGCGCGGGTGGCGACCTCGCCGGGGTTGTCCTGCGCCACCGCCCAGCGCACCGCGCGCAGCATGGGCCGCAGTTCGTTGCCGACCTCGGCCACGGCGGTCAGCGCCAGGTCTTCCATGTCGCGGAAGTGGCGATAGAAGGTATTGGGATTCAGCCCCGCTTCGCGCGCCAGTTCGCGCAGGCCGAGGCCGGCGAAGCTGCGCCTGGCTGCGGCCAGGCGCAGCGCCGCGTCGATCAGTTTGCGTTTGCCGCCGGCAACGTCTTCCATGGTGTCAGGCAAAAAAGTTAAGGCCGGGATACACCGGCTTGAATACGCCCGCTTGAGCGAATCCGGTTTGGAATTGACACTCGGTCTACATTCGTCTACTTTGCTGCAAAAGTAGACGGTTGTCTACGTCAACTTGCAGGGATAGCCATGTGTGCCATGTGTGCCATGTACGCCATGCACCCGGCAGAAAACAGAAGAACGGACAAGAGACACAAGGCGGCGCCTGAGCCCCTTGGCCCAACCCCGGCGTTACACCCGCCGACTACCATCTGGTGACCTGAATATGCAGCGCGCCTCCACTTCCACTCCCGCCTCCGCCGCTACGGCCGCGACCTCGGCAACCATGCCAGCGGCGCAGCCCGCACGCACGCTCGAACCCATCCCGCGCGATCCGGGCTGGCCGCTGGTCGGCAACCTGTTGCAGGTCACGCCGGGCAAGGTCGGGCAGCACCTGCTGGCGCGCAGCCGTGCCTTCGATGGCATTTTCGAACTCGATTTCGCCGGGCGCCGCGTGGCGTTCGTGAGCGACGCCGCGCTGGTGGGCGAGCTGTCGGACGGGCAGCACTTTCGCAAGATCGTCGGGCCGCCGCTGTCTTACCTGCGCGACCTGGCTGGCGACGGCCTGTTCACCGCGCACGCCGAGGAAGAGAACTGGGGCCGCGCTCACCGCATCCTGATGCCCGCCTTCAGCCAGCGCGCGATGAAGGGCTACTTCGACGTGATGCTGCGCGTGGCCAACCGGCTGGTCGACAAGTGGGACCGCCAGGGCGCCGACACCGACATCCCGATCGCCGACGACATGACCCGGCTCACGCTGGACACCATCGCGCTGTCTGGCTTCGGCTATGACTTCGATTCGTTCTCGCGCGAGCAGCTCCATCCCTTTATCGACGCCATGGTCGGCGCGCTCGAGGAGGCCATGGGCAAGCTCACGCGCTTTGCGCTGCAGGACAAGTTCATGCACAAGGCGCACCGCAAGTTCGCCGACGATATCCGGTACATGCGAGAGCTGGTGGATGACGTGGTGCGGCAGCGCCGCGCCGCGGCCGGCAAGAACGCCGGACAGCCGCCCGCGCACGACCTGCTCAACCTGATGCTGGAGGCGCGCGACCCCGACACCGACCAGCGCCTGGACGACGTGAACATCCGCAACCAGGTCATCACCTTCCTGATCGCGGGGCACGAGACCACCAGCGGCCTGCTCACGTTCGCGCTGTATGAGCTGCTGCGCCATCCCGGCGTGCTGGCGCAAGCCTATGCCGAGGTGGACGCGGTGCTGCCGGGTGACGCGCCGCCGGTCTATGCCGACCTGGCGAAGCTGCAGGTGATTGACCGCGTGCTCAAGGAAACGCTGCGCCTGTGGCCCACGGCGCCCGCTTTTGCGGTGGCGCCATTCGAGGACACGGTGATCGGCGGGCGCTACCTGATCCGCAAGGATCGGCGCATCTCGGTGGTGCTCACCGCGCTGCACCGCGACCCGAAAGTGTGGGCCGATCCGGAGACCTTCGACATCGACCGCTTCCTGCCCGAGAACGAAGCCAGGATCCATCCCCACGCCTACAAGCCGTTCGGCAATGGCGAGCGCGCCTGCATCGGGCGCCAGTTCGCGCTGACCGAAGCCAAGCTCGCGCTGGCCCTGATGCTGCGCAACTTCCAGTTCAGCGATCCGCACGACTACCAGTTCCGCATCAAGGAGACGCTGACCCTGAAGCCGGATGCGTTCACGCTGCGCGCACGGCGGCGCCGTGCGCACGAGCGCATCGCCGCCGCGGCTGCGCCCGGCGCTGCCAGCGCGCAGCCGCAACCCCCGGCGGTGCGCGGCAACGGCCAGCCCCTTGCCGTGCTGTGCGGCTCCAGCCTGGGCACCGCGCGCGAGCTGGCCGAGCAGATCCACGCCGGCGCGCTGGCGGCCGGTTTTGCCGCCACGCTGCGCGACCTGGACGAAGCCGTGGGCGCGTTGCCCACCGATGGGCTCGCCGTGATCGTGGCGGCGACCTACAACGGGCGCGCACCCGATTCAGCGCGACGCTTCGAAGCAATGCTCGATAGCGGCGATGCCGGCGGCTACCGCGCAGAAGGCCTGCGCTTTGCGTTGCTAGGCTGCGGCAATTCGCAATGGGCCACGTACCAGGCATTCCCCAAGCGGCTGCACGACTTCTTCAGCGCGGCTGGCGCGGCGCCTTTGCTCGCGCGCGGCGAGGCGGATGGCAATGGCGACTTCGACCAGGCGGCGGAGTCATGGCTCACCGCGTTGTGGCAATCGCTGCAGGCGCTGCGCGTGGAGCAGGGCGCGGCGCCAGATGCGGCGGGCGCCAGCCAGATCGAGGTGCGGCTGCGCGATATCGCCGCCATCCGTGCCAGCACGCTGCCGCCGTCGACGCAAGCCTTCACGGTGCTGGCCAACACGGAGCTGGTGAACGATCCGGCGGGCCTGTGGGACTTCGCGCTGGAAGCGCCGCGCACCGCCACGCGCGACATCCAATTGCGCCTGCCGGAAGGCGCAAGCTACGCGACCGGCGATCATCTTGCGGTGTATCCACAGAACCATCCCGCCACCGTGCGGGACCTGTGCGAGCGGCTCGATCTCGATCCCGACGCCATGGTGACGCTGTCCGCCGCGCCTGGCTACGCCGCGCGTGGGCTGCCACTGGACGAGGCATTGCCCCTGCGTGAACTGCTGACGCATTTCATCGAGCTGCAAGATGTGGTGTCGCGCCAGACGCTGCGCACGCTGCTGCAATACACACGTTGCCCGTTCACGCGCGCGGCGCTGGAGCGGCTCGGCTCGGACCACGCGCAAGAGGGCTACGCGGCGCGCGTGGCCTCGCAACGGCTGGGGCTGGTGGATGTGCTGGTCAGCCACCCCGCCATCGCGCTCACGTTGCCGGGCCTGCTGGCTTGCACGGTGCCGATGCGGCCGCGCTTCTATTCCATCGCGTCGTCTCCCCTGGTCTCACCGGACGTGGCGACGATCACGGTCGGCACCGTGTGGTCGCCCGCGCTCTCGGGGCGCGGCATGTTCCGTGGCGTGGCATCCACCTGGCTGCAAGGACTCGCGCCGGGCGCGGTGGTGGCGGCAGCGATCCGCACGCCCAACCCGGCCTTCGCGCCCGATCCCGATCCGGCGCGGCCGATGATCCTGGTCGGGCCCGGCACGGGCATCGCGCCGTTCCGCGGCTTCCTGGAAGAGCGCGCGGCGCAGAAGGCCGCCGGACAGGCGGTAGCCGCCAGCCAGTTCTATTACGGCTGCCGCCATCCCGGGCACGACTGGCTGTACCGCGATGATGTGGCCCGCTGGCAGGCCGCGGGCGTGGTGCAGGCGCATGCGGCTTACTCCACCACAGCCGCTGCGGACCAACGCTATGTGCAGCATCTGCTATGGCGTGATCGCCAGGCCATTTGGGCGATGCTGCGGGACGGCGCCACGATTTATGTGTGCGGCGACGGCCGGCAGATGGCGCCCGCGGTGCGGCGCACGCTGATCGAGATCGCCGCGCAGCAGGGCGGCATGAGCGAGGCCGCGGCCTCCGACTGGCTGGCGGGCATGGTGGCGCAGGGTCGTTACCGCCAGGACGTGTTCAACTAGCCCAGCCTGGCGCGAGTTGGCAGGATTCTGCGGATCATTGTCAGCCGCCACGCTCGCGCTTTTCGTACGCTCGGTGCCATCCCCGCCTCTTCCTCACCGGAGCGCCACGATGGCACGTCCCGCGATGTCCCAAGCCCGGGTCCTGGCAATCTGCCAGGCCCTGTTCACCTCGGCGCTGTCGGTCGACCTGACCCTGACCGGGCTGGTCGGCTACACGCTCGCGCCCGACAAGGCGCTGGCCACGCTGCCGTTCGCGCTGATCACGGTGGCGTCGGCGCTCACCGCCATCGCGGCCGCCTTCTTGATCGAGCGGCTGGGGCGCCGCATCGCTTTTTCGCTCGGCGGGCTCGCGTGCTGCGCGGGCGGGCTGGTGTCGGTGTGGGCCATCTCGCACCATGACTTCGTGGCGTTCTGCGTGGGCACGGCGCTGGTCGGCGTGTTCCAGGCGTTCGCGCGCTTTTACCGGCTGGCCGCGGCGGATGCCGCCGCGCCTGTGGATAAGCCGCGCGCTATTTCCACCGTGCTCACCGGCGGCGTGGTGGCCGCCGTGTGCGGTCCCGCCATCGCCGCGTGGAGCAGCGACCTGATGGTGGCGCAGCCCTTCGCCGGCTCGTATGCGGTGGTCGCGGTGTTCGGCATGGCCACGGTCTTGCTGCTGGCGCTTGGCTACCGCGAGCCGAAGGCGCACGCAGGCACGGTAGCGGCCGATCACGGCGCCGCGGCGTTGCCCGCGCGCCCGCTCGCCGAGATCGCGCGCCAGCCGGTGTTCCTGGCGGCGTTTGCCAACAACGGCATCGGCAACGCGGTGATGATGTTCGTGATGACCGCCACGCCGATTGCCGCGGTGGCGTGCAGCCATACCATCACGCAGGGCGCGCAGATCATCGAGTGGCACCTGGTGGGCATGTACGCACCGTCGTTCTTCTCCGGCTGGCTGCTGCAGCGCTTCGGGCGCGGGCCGATGCTGATGTGCGGCATCGCGCTCGCTGCAATGGCCTCGCTCGTGGCCCTGGCCTCGACGGCGCTGCCAGCCTTTTATGTCGCCTTGTTGTGCCTTGGCATTGGCTGGAATTTCATGTTTGTCGGCGGCACCACGCTGCTGGCGGAAAGCTACCGGCCCGCCGAGCGCGCGCGGACCCAGGCGCTGGCCGAATTCTCCGCCGCCGCGCTGACCGCGCTGGCCACGCTCGCTGCCGGGCAGGTGCTGTACCGCTATGGCTGGCAGGCGGTCAACCTTGCCGTGCTGCCGGCGCTGGCGGTGGCGCTGCTGGTCACGCTAGGCTGGCGGCGCAGCACGCCGCGCGCGGCGGTGCTGGCCGGATAAGCGCCGGCGCCAGTATGATCGGCGGCAACCGCGCTCGCGCACTCACACTCTCGCCCTGGGTCACCGTCCATGCCTGCCAGCCATCCCTTGCCGAATGATCCGCCGCGCATCGTCGTGCTCGTCGCGCCGGACCCTGCGCAGGAACTCGACGTGACCGGGCCCAGCGCCGTCTTCGGCCATGCCAACCGGCTCCCCGGCCGGGCCTCGCCGGCCTACGACATCCGTATTGCCAGCGTGCGCGACGACGGCCTGGTGTGCACCGAAAGCGGGATCCGGCTGCTGGCCGACGCGCCGTATCACCGCATCGGCGACATGCTGCCCGGGCCGATCGATACCTTGCTGATCGCCGGCGGCTCAGGCCACGCCGCGGCAGCCAACGACGCGCGCCTGATCGACTGGGTCCGTGCGCAGGCGCCGCACGTGCGCCGCCTTGGCGCGGTCTGCACCGGCGCGTTCGTGCTGGCGCGCACCGGGCTGCTGGACCGCCATCGCGCCACCACGCACTGGCGACACGCCGCGCGGCTGGCGCAGTGCCATCCGCTGGTGGAAGTGGACCCGGACCCGATCTGGATCCGCGCGGGCGATCTGTACACCTCGGCCGGCGTGACCGCTGGCATGGACCTGGCGCTGGCCTTGGTGGAGGACGACCTCGGCCATGCCGCCTCGCTGGCCGTGGCGCGCGAGCTGGTGCTGTTCCTGCGCCGTCCCGGCAGCCAGGCGCAGTTCTCCACGCTGCTGCAGGCGCAGAGCGCGCAGAGTCCGGAGTTGCGTGAATTGCAGGCCTGGATGGCGGAGCACCTGGCGCGCGACCTGTCGGTGCAGGTGCTGGCCGAGCGCGTGGCGATGAGCCCGCGCAACTTCGCGCGCGTGTTCGCGCGGCAGGTCGGCGAGACGCCGGCGCGCTACGTGGAACGGCTACGTGTGGAAGCGGTGCGCAGGATGCTGGAGGAAGACGGGCGACGCCTGGATGGCATCGCCCGCGCGACTGGATTTGCCAACGCCGACGTGATGCGGCAGGCCTTCCAGCGGCATGTGCAGACCACGCCGGAACGCTATCGGGCAGCGTTCCGGGCGAGCCCAGAGGAGCCCGGCAAGGGCCTCAGGCCTTAGCTTGCAACGCGGCAATGCGCTGCTCGATCGGCGGGTGGCTGGAGAACAGCGAGAGCCACGACTTGCCACCGGCAATGCCCATCGCCTGCATGTTCTGCGGCAGGCCTTCTGAGTCCAGGCCACCCAGCCGGCGCAGCGCCGCCACCATCGGCGTGGGGCTGCCCATCAGCTTGGCCGCGCCGGCATCGGCACGGTATTCGCGATGGCGCGAGAAGGTGGCCACGATGATGCTGGCCAGGATGCCGAACACGATCTCGCACACCACCACCGTGATCATGTAGCCGATGCCGGGGCCGCTCGATTCCTCATCGTTCTTGCGCAGCATCGAATCCACGAAGTAGCCCACCACGCGCGCCAGGAAGATCACGAAGGTGTTGACCACCCCCTGGATCAGCGTGAGCGTGACCATGTCGCCATTGGCGATGTGGGCGACTTCGTGCGCGAGCACGGCCTCCACTTCGTCGTGCGACATGGTTTGCAGCAAGCCGGTGGAAACGGCTACCAGCGAGCTTTTCTTGGTGGCGCCGGTGGCAAACGCATTGGCTTCGCCTTCATAGATGGCGACTTCAGGCATCGGCAGGCCGGCGCGGTCAGCCAGCTTCTGCACGGTCTGCACCAGCCAGACTTCGGTGCCGTTGCTGGGCCGGGTAATGACTTGCGCGCCGGTCGACCACTTGGCGATGGTCTTGGACATCAAGAGCGAGATGAAGGAACCACCGAAGCCCATCAGCGCGGCGAATGCCAGCAGCATGCCGAGGTTGAGGCCATTGCCGGTGAGGAAGCGGTTCACGCCCAGCAAGCTGGCGGTGAAGCTGAGGACAAGCATGACGGCGAGGTTGGTCGCCAGGAAGAGCAGGACGCGTTTCATTTTTTGTGTGAGGAAGTGATCAATGCCATGGTGAAAACGGGGGCGCGCATCGCAAGCACGCGCAGCGCCAAGCCAGGCGCGCCGCGTGCAGGAGACTAACGACAGGAAAACCGGGAACCTGACTACGAGCGCACGCAAGGCCAGCGCACGCGCGGGGGAGACTCAGGCGCTGGGAGGGCGCTGCTGAAGGGGGAGGTCGGGGTCGGGCATGACGCCCGCGCGGTGCGCGGGCGCTGCGCTGCGGGCAAGCCCTGCGTTGAAGCGCGGGGGCGAGGCCGGCAACAGGGATTCGGCGAGGTCGGCGCCGGGCTGCGACGGATCCTTGGCGTCGCCGGCACTGCCAACGTCAACGTCAGCGGGGCCCGGGGCGCCGCTGGCATCGATGGCGGCAGCATGCGCCGCATCGTCTGCCGTGGCGACAGCAGCGTCTTGTGCCAAGGTGCTGCACGCATCCGCCTGCACCGCGTTGCCCACTGCGCACGTGCGTGCGCCTGCCCAGCTTTGGAAGGGCATGACGGCAAGCATCAGGAGCAGCAGCAGTAAGCGGATGGCGCGCACGAAAAATTGGGGTTGGGATCGCGTGTCAGGGGGTTCGACACGAAATCGAGCAAAGAATTCTACAGGATGCGCCGCCGTGGCATGTTATGGCGAAAGCATCACTCCACGGCGCTCAGCCCAGGATATTCCGCGCGGCACGCGTACCCCACCACGCCGCTTCCTCGAACACCGACACGCCGGACAGGTCCGCATGGGCAAACAGGATGCGGCCATCGGCCGCGCGCAGGGCCGCGGCGCCGGCATTGCCCAGAAAGCCCGTGCGCGGCGAGGCCATGGCGTGCCCGCGCACCGTGATTTCCACCGCATCCGCGTGGCGCCAGAAGGCGCGCCCGTAGACCGTGCGCAGATCGGTGGTGGCATAGTCCATCAGCTCGGCGGCGCTGGCCTCGGCCAGCCAGCGGCGGGTGTCGGTGAGCGAGCGCGGTGCCGCGCCGGGGCTGGCCGCAAAGTCCAGTGGACAGTACGCGGTAAAGACCGTGGCTGCCGGCTTTGCCTGCCGGATCAGTTGATGGGTACTCACCACATAACCCAGCCCGCGTCCGCCGTGCACCACGTTGTCCCACGCCAGCGGCACGCCCGGCGCCTCCGGCGGGAAGCCCTGCAGGCGGAAGCTGGACACCATCCAGGACGCGGTGGGCGGCAGGTGGCGCGCCGGGTCGAAGCCGAATTCGCGCAGCGGCGCCACGCGGGCGGCCACATGCAGGGGCATGGCGCAGATCACACGGCGCGCGCGGATGCGGTAGAGGCGCGGCGGCCGGGCGCCAACGCCATCCGGCCACCAGGCACACAGCACCGACACCCCACGGCCCTGCTCCTGCACTTGCAGCGCCATGCCGGGACGGCGCCAGGGCTGGGTGCCAGGTTTGACGCCGCGGTGCGCATCGATCCGCGCCGAGAGCCGCGTCACCAGCGCGTGCAATCCATCCGGCCACGTCAGCACGGCGCCGTCGGCCGCATCGCTTGCATGGCCCGCGCGGCTGGCGAAGTAGTACAGGCCGGCCCAGGCCGAGATCAGCTCGTGCCCCGCGCCGTAGTCGTCGCGGCAACAGTAGTCCACATAGGTGTGCAGGGTGGGCGCGGTAAAGCCTTCGGCCAGCATCCACTGCCGCATGCTTTGCTGGTCAAGCCGGGTCCAGGCCGGATCTTGCGAGGCCAGCGCCAGCGGGATGGCAAAGGCCTTGCGGCCGTCGCTGCCGCGCGCGCTCTTGAGCTGCTCGACGCGCGCGAGAAAGCGCGCGTGCTGCGCCGCTTCCTGCTCCGGCGCAGCGTCGCCAGGCAGCAGGCCGTCGTGCCACTTGCCGTCGAAGAACAGGCGCTCATCCGGCGCATGCACCAGCGCGCGTTCGTCGAACTCGGGCCGCGCGGCGAACGGGTCACGCTGGATCACGCCGGTGTCGGCCAGCATCTCGCGGATGTGCGTGGATTCGGGCGAGGGCAGCGGCAGATAGTGCGCGCCGCGCGGGAAGGCCAGGTCGCCGCCGAAACTTCCGGCCGCCGCGTTGCCGCCGAACTCGGGGCCTTCCACCAGCAGGAAATCCTTCAGGCCGCCGCGCGCCAGCTGCCACGCCGCGCTGACCCCGGCCACGCCACCGCCCAGGATGGCGACGTCGGTCACGATCTCATCCTGCGCGGAAACGGTCGACGGCCAGCTGGCGGCATCGCGCAGCGCGTGGCCCTCGGCCATGCCGGGGCGCAGCACCACAGGCATGGGCTCGCGCAGGCCCACGCCGGCCAGGAAGCGGCTGGTATCGTCGCCCAGGCGATCGCAGCCGGACAGCAAGCCCAGGCCGCCCGCGCCGGCGCCGGCGATCAGGAAGCGGCGGCGGTCCATGCCAGCTCCGAATGCGGGGGATGCGGATCAGCGAATGACATTGCGCCAGTCCTGCTCAAAGTCATGCACCAGCGACTGCTCGTTGAGCCGGTTCGCACGCGCCTCGCGCGGCGCCATGTCGGCGGGGAAGCGGAACATCAGCGCGGTGCTGTCGGCATCGAGGAATTTGAGCGGCACGGTGTAGCGCGTGGGCGGCGTGTAGTCGTCGCGCTTGCCCGCAAGGATAAAGCCCCATTCGCCGAATGACGGCACATAGGCGTGGTAGGGCCAGGTATGCAGGCCCGCCTCGCGCAACGTGGCGTCGATATCCCAGAACGAGCGCGGCGCGAAGTACGGCGAGGTGGACTGCACCACCGCATAGCCCTTCTGCGCGAGATGGTGCGACATCAGCTTGTACATCGGCACCGAGTACAGCTTGCCCAGGCCGAAGTTGGACGGGTCGGGCAGGTCGACGATGATGGCGTCGAACATCTCGTTGTGCTGCTCCATCCATTGCGCGGCATCCGCATTGACCACCTGCACGCGCGCATCCTTGAGCGAGCCTTGGTTCAGCGCCACCAGCGGCTCGCTGCGCGAGAACAGCGTGGTCATGGCGGGGTCGAGGTCGACCAGCGTCACGTGCTCGATGTTCTTGTGCTTGAGGATCTCGCGCACGGCCAGCCCGTCGCCGCCGCCGATCACCAGCACGCGGCGCGCCCACGGCAGCGCCTGCAGCATGGGATGCACCAGCGCCTCGTGGTAGCGGTGCTCGTCGCGCGAGGAGAACTGCAGGTTGCCGTTGATATAGAGGCGCATGTCGTCCTTCCAGCGCGTGATCACCAGGCGCTGGTACGGCGTGCTTTCGCTATGGATGATCTCGTCGCCGAACATGCCGCGCTCGGCCCAGTGGGTCAGCCGCCCCGAGGCCAGGAAGCCGCCTGCCAGCAGCACCAGCACCAGCGAGGCGCGCAGCATGCGCGACATCACCGGCTTGAGTTCATCGCGGAAGATATGGATGGTGACGAGCGCCACGCCGGCATTGAGCATGCCGAACAAAAAGCCGGTGCGCGACAGCCCCAGGCGCGGCGCCAGCACCAGCGGGAACACCAGCGAGACAGCCAGCGCGCCAAGGTAGTCGAACGTCAGCACGCGGCTGACCAGCTCACTGAAGGCGGTGCGCCGCGTGTTGAGCACGCGCATGACCAGCGGGATCTCCATGCCCACCAGCACGCCGAGCACGAACACCATGGCATAGAGCGCGGTGCGAAAGGGCGCGGACAGCCAGGCAAACACCACGAACAGGAGCGCCGCGGAGATGCCGCCGAGCAGGCCGATCAGGATCTCGATATCGATGAAGCGCGCCAGCACGTCCTCGTCCTTCACATAGCGCGACAGCCAGGAGCCCACGCCCATGGCGAACAGGTAGCAGCCGATGATGGAGGAGAACTGAAGGATGGAGTCGCCCAGCAGGTAGCTGGACAAGGCGCCGGCGATCAGCTCGTAGCCGAGCCCGCAGGACGCCACGATCAACACCGAAAGAACAAGGGTACGGTCGCGCATCGGGGCTAGGGAATCGGGAATCGGGGATCGGAGAGGAAGCCGGGAAGGAAGCCGGGAGGGGCAGGCGTGACGCTCAGGCGAGCCGCCGCGCGATGCGCGCACGCCTGGCAAACCGCAAAAAAGTTGTGATGAACCGAAATGGACAACGGATATACTTGGGCGCCAACTGCCAACAATGCTGATATCGCCAATATGGCTTCACGATTCACGGCTCGCTTACTGTTGCGGCAGCCCGGAACACCGTCGTAGAACCAGCCGGAGAACAACCAAGATGCAAGCCATCTACGCCTACGTGCTGCACCTGCTGGCCGGCCTTGCCCTGCTGGCGGTGTTCGTCGGAGTCTACACCAGGATCACGCCGTTTCGGGAGTTCGCGCTGATCCGCCAGGGCAACCTCGCGGCGGCGCTTTCGCTGTCGGGGGCGATGATCGGTTTTTGCTTTACGCTGTCGTCCAGCATCCAGCACAACGACACCTTCCTGATGTTCCTGGTGTGGTCGGTGGGGGCGATGCTGGTACAGGCGCTGGCCTACGCGGGCCTGGCGCGCGCGCTGCCCGACATGGATGCAGCGATCGAATCGAACAATATCGGCATGGGCGGCCTGATGGGCGCTATTTCAGTGACGGTCGGCTTGATCAATGCCGCCTGCCTGTCCTGACTTCCTGAACGTGCTGGAACAACGCTGAGAACCTGGGGATTGCCATGAGCATCGGATCGTTCATCAAGAAGCAGTTTATCGACATCCTCCAGTGGACGGAGGACACGGACGGCGTACTGGCCTGGCGCTATCCGATGGAGGATATGGAAATCCAGTACGGTGGCAGCCTGACCGTGCGCGAGTCGCAGATGGCGGTGTTCGTCAACGAAGGCAAGATCGCCGACGTGTTCGGGCCCGGCATGCACAAGCTCACCACGCAAACGCTGCCGGTGCTGACCTACCTGAAGAACTGGGACAAGCTGTTCGAGTCGCCCTTCAAGTCGGATGTGTACTTCTTCAGCACGCGCCTGCAGATCGGCCGCAAGTGGGGCACGGCCCAGCCGATTACCATCCGCGACGCCGATTTCGGCATGGTGCGGCTGCGCGCCTTCGGCTTGTATTCGTACAAGGTGGCCGACGCCGCCAGGTTCTATACCGAGATCAGCGGCACGCGCGCCGAGTACACCCGCGACGAAGTGGAAGAGCAGTTGCGCAACCTGCTGATCGCCACCATGACCGCCACGCTGGGCGGCGCCTCGGTACCCTTCCTGGACATGGCCGCCAACCAGGCGCTGATGTCGCAGACCATCCGCGACAAGCTGGCGCCGGAGTTCGAGCGCTACGGCGTGGCGCTGGATAACTTCGCGGTGACCAATGTGTCGCTGCCGGAAGAATTGCAGAAGGCCATCGACACCCGTATCTCCATGGGCATGATGGGCGATATGGCGAAGTTCACGCAGTACCAGGTCGCCACCTCGATCCCGCTGGCCGCGCAGAACGAAGGCGGCGTGGCCGGCCTTGGCGCCAGCCTGGCGGCGGGCGCGGTGATGGGCCAGGCGATGGCGGGCGGGCTTGGCGCCGCCGCCGGCGTCCAGCCTGCCGCACCCGCTGCGGCAGCGGCGCCGGCCGCAGTGGCCGCGCCCGCCGACGATCCCGCCGCACGCCTGCAAAAGCTCAAGGACCTGCTCGACAAGAGCCTGATCTCCCAGGCGGAGTTCGACACCGCCAAGGCCGAGATCCTCAAGAAACTGATCGGCTGAGCGCGCCCCTATCCCTTAAGCATGCAAGAAATCAACTGCCCAAGCTGCGGCGCGCCGGCGGCCTTCCGCTCGTCTGCCGCGGTGATGGTGGTGTGCGAGTTTTGCCACAGCACGCTTCTCAAGGACGCCGACACGGTCAAGGACATCGGCAAGATGTCCACCGTGCTGGAGGACTACACGCCGCTGCAGATCCACACCACGGGCCAGTGGGACGGGCAGGGCTTCACCCTGGTCGGCCGCATCCAGCTGCGCTACGACTCCGGCCTGTGGAACGAGTGGTACCTGCTGTTCGACGACGGCAGCGACGGCTGGCTGGCGGATGCCTCCGGCCAGTACATGCTGACCCGGCGCGTCACGGCCGAGCAATCCGCCGCCCAGCTTAACGGCGTGGCGCTGCCGCGCTACGACCAGCTCACGCCCGGCACGCCCCTGTACTTCGACAAGCATCGCTACCTGGCCAGCGACGTGCGCAGCGCGCGCTGCACCGGCGGGCAGGGCGAGTTGCCGTTCACGGTGGGCGCGGGCTGGACCGCGCAGGTTGCGGACTTCCGCGACGAAGGCCGTTTCCTCACGCTCGACTACGCCGACGGCGATCCGCCTGCCATCTATACGGGCCAGGCGGTCACGCTCGACCAGCTCAAATGCCAGTTGCTGCGCGAGGCCGACCAGATCGCCGGCACCGCCGACCGCTACCGCGGCAAGGCAGTGCCGCTGGCCTGCCCGGGCTGCGGCGGCCCGATCGCCTACCGCGCGGGCGTGGCCAGTTTCGTGGTCTGCCCGAGTTGCCACAGCGAAATCGACTGCTCCACCTCCACGGCTCTCGTGCTGGAAAAGCAGCGTGAGCTCGATGCGCTCAAGACCAGCCTGGCGCCGGGCGACATCGGCAACATCGACGGCAAGCCGTACACGGTGCTGGGCCTGATGCAGTGCACCGACAACGACGAGGAAGAAGCCTCCACCTGGGTCGAGTATCTGCTGTTCAACGAGCAGCGTGGCCTGATGTGGCTGGTGGAGCAGGACAGCGGCTGGGACCGGGTCGAGGTGCTGGATACCTGGCCGCGCATGGTCTCCGGCACGGCCGCAAGCTACCAGGGCCAGACGTTCCAGCAAGGCTACGACTACGAGAGCGAGGTGCTGTACGCGGCGGGCACCTTCAACTGGCGCGTCAAGGTGGGCGACACCACGCGCCTGACCGAATTCGGCAAGCCGGCGCGCCGGCTCACGCGCGAGACCTCCGGCACGGAGATCGTCTGGACTTTGTCCACCACCGTGGCGCGCGCGCAGCTCGCGCAGTGGTTCAAGTCCAGCCCGGGGCTGGCCGAGGCCGCCCGCGCGCCGCAGGCAGCGCGCGCATCGGCTGCGGGCAGTAGCGCCGACCTCGCCTTTTGCCGCAAGAGCGCCAAGGTCTACGCCATCCTCCTCGCCATCCTCAATGTCCCGGTGGCGCTCGTCACCGATCGGGGCTGGTTCACTATCGTCATCGGCTTCCTGCTGCTTTGGGTGCCGATCTGGCTGGTCCAGCGCTGGGCCGGAAAGGATTGAGTCAGCGTGCGCCTGCTTTATCTTGTCTACGGCATCATCGTGCTGTTCGGCACGACCTTCTTCAACATCGGCGAATCCACCGGTTCCGGCTCGTCCGGATACGCGAGCTCGCGTGGCTGGAGCGGCGGTTCCTCCGGCTCCAGCGGCTGGTCCTCTGGCGGCGGCCACAAATGAGCCGGCGGCCATGAACGCCCCAGCCCTGCCTTGCCCGGCCGTGCTCGGCCACCACCTGCTTGCCGACCTGCAAGGCGTGGCAAGCGACCTGCTGGCCGATGCCACACTGGTCGAGCGCGTGCTTTACCAGGCGGCGCAGGTCGCCGGTGCCACCGTGGTCGATGCGCGCTTCCGGCACTTCGGGCCGGGGCTGGGCGTGACCGGGGTGCTGCTGCTCAAGGAGTCGCACATCAGCATCCATACCTGGCCCGAGTACGGCTTTGCCGCCGTGGATGTGTTCATGTGCGGCGCCGCCCGCCCGGAGCTGGCGGTGGAGGTGATGCGCGCGGCCTTCGTGCCGCGCACGCTCACGCTGCGCAACCAGGCGCGAGGCCCGGCGCCGGGCTGAGCACGAAGCTGGCAAGGCTTGCCACGATGGTCTACACTGTCGACTAACCCCGTAATTACTACAGGGTATTTGATGCGGTCGGGAGTGACCTGGAGTCGGCATGCGTATCGGTGAGCTTGCAAAGCACAGCAGTTGCGACGTGGAAACCATCCGCTATTACGAGCGCGAAGGCCTGCTCGACGCGCCCCAGCGCGAGGACAACGGTTATCGCCGCTACGGCGACGGCCATCTGCTGCAGCTGAACTTCGTGCGGCACTGCCGCTCCCTCGGCATGAGCCTGTCCGACGTGCGCCGGCTGCGCGACTTCGAGCGCGATCCGACACTGGCCTGCGACGATATCAACAGCCTGCTGGATCGCCAGATCGAGCAGATCCACGCCCAGCGCGTGGCGCTGGAGGCGCTGGAAGGGCAGTTGCGGGCACTTCGCCATACTTGCGACCAGCCGCATCCGGCCAGCGAATGCGGGATCCTGCAGAACCTGCAGCAGGCCGCGGCCGGCGCCGCCTGCGAATGCCATCCGCATCCTGAGAGCCAAGCGTAAGGGTTGCGCCCCGGTGCCTGAACGGTGCCGGCTATGCTACGATCCCTTTACCTGCCGCGCACCAAGCTGGTGAAAAAGCGGCGGGCCGAGCCCGCGACGAAGCCTTTGAGTGAGCCATTGCTCTCGTCAGTTTCGCCGCATGGCGCGCTTTCCCGATTTTCCATTCCAATTGCTGCCGCACCCAATGACGCCTTGCTGCCTGTCGCCGATTGCTGTCGAGCTTGCCCCTGTCGGGCAGGCCGGCGCGACCGCGCGCGCAGTCCAGGCGCCGCGCGCACAAGCCAAACAGGCGATTGCCTGCCGCCGGATCAGCGCACCGCTTGATCCTGCCCGGTTCCCAGCCTGACGTTCCCCCCAACGCAGGCAGACGCTGAACCGGGCCGAGTCACCCCCAGTTCGCGGTTTTCCCGCCGGTACTGACCGCCGGTAACAGCTCACCTTATTTCATGACCTGGCAACGCCAGGAGCCGATCCCCGACGGATCGCTCCCGCCTGTTCCGGGTCGCCGCATCGCCACTTAGCGAGGATTCATCATGACGGCATCGTCCAAACAACAACCGACCCTTTACCTGACCGAGCTCGACGTCACCCGTCTGGAGCGCATCGCGGGCCGCGCCGGCGCCGCGCCGCTGGCCGAAATGCTCGACAGCATCCTCGAGCGCGCGGCCATCGTGCCGGCCGAGGCAATTCCCAAGGATGTGGTCACCATGAACTCCAGCCTGCTGTGCGCGCTGGAGGGCGAGGCCACGCCGCGCCGCTGGACGCTGGTCTATCCGGATACCGCCGATTTCGAGGAAGGCCGCCTGTCGGTACTGTCGCCGATCGGCCGTGTGCTGCTGGGCGCGCGCGCCGGGCAGACCGTGAGCTATCGTCTGCCGGACGGACGTGAGCAAAGCGTCACCGTGGTGGAGCTGTCTTTCCAGCCTGAGGCCAACGGCCAGTACACCGTCTAAGGCCTGGTCAAAAGCTTATCCTGCACTTTTTTGGTACTTTCAGGCCGACTCAAGGCTGATTCCGGGCGCCGGTCGTGGCGCCCCGGCGCGCGCTCATCGGCGCCGCCCATCCCGCAAAACGCTAGCCCGCGAGCAAGCTGTTCGCCCGCGGACCGGCCTCCGGCCTGGGCTGGCGGGCCATCAGGCATCGCTTTGGCCACCCGCCGCGCCCCCTCGCAAGCCCTCCCACCGCGCCATTGGGCGGCCAATCCGCGCCGTTCGTCCGACTTTCCAGCGT
The DNA here is from genome assembly GCF_014170355.1 of Cupriavidus sp. UME77. Classification (NCBI taxonomy): domain Bacteria; kingdom Pseudomonadati; phylum Pseudomonadota; class Betaproteobacteria; order Burkholderiales; family Burkholderiaceae; genus Cupriavidus; species Cupriavidus sp. UME77. The sequence continues at coordinate 59,975 of NZ_LZZU01000046.1, read as the reverse complement.
TTCACGACTCGCAACGCACCATTCGTCGCAGTGGTATTTCTCCTTGCCCGCCAAGCCACTAATCTTCAGTCCGTGCCTGCAGCGCAACATAGATTTGCCGGGGCAGCTTGTACAGCAAATTAAAAGCAAGAACGACACAATCAGTTGAAGGAGTCCCAAATGAATGCCAAACGCATCCTTGGCAGCGCTCTCGCCGTGCTGATGGTGGCCTCGTCGGCCGCGGTACTGGCGGCCCCCGCCAACAGCAAGGTCGGCAAGTTCGACGTGTACGCCGACGCGTTACGCGCCGGCAAGTTCGATACGTTCACCGATGGCGCGAAGGCCGGCAAGTTCGATACGTTCACCGACGGCGCGAAGGCCGGCAAGTTCGACACGTTCACCGACGGCGCGAAGGCCGGCAAGTTCGACACGTTCACCGACGGCGCGAAGGCCGGCAAGTTCGACACGTTCACCGATGGTGCCCGTGCCGCTTTCAGTGGCGAGATCGCAGCCAGCTCACTGGACAACTCGCGCAGCGGCGACGGCTCGCTGTACGGCTACCGGGTCTGATACCGACCCCGTGTTACCCGGCGGCCACTCTGGTGGCCGCTTCGGTATCGCTGTTGCTCCCCGTTTTATCTCCCACCTGCCCGGCTGACCTCCTCCTCCTTTCTCTCCCGCCGGGTGGGTGATTTTTGCCCGCCGCACCCCGCATTCCCTGCCTTTCGTTTTTCCTCCGGCAGCCTCGTAGGTTCCCCGCCCCGACTACCCCGAACTACCCCGAACGCCAGTGGGCGCCACGCGCCTTGTCATTGCCGTTCGCGCCCGGCACGCCTGCGCCCGATCAAGACATAGAGCAGTGGCACCGCCAGCGAGCCGATCACGGTGGCGCCCAGCATGCCGCCTAGCACCCCGGTGCCGACCGCGCGCTGCGCGGCCGCACCCGGGCCGGTGCTGATTGCCAGCGGCACCACGCCCAGGATAAAGGCCAGCGAGGTCATCACCACCGGGCGCAGCCGCTGGCGGGCGGCCTGGCCGGCGGCTTCCAGCAGGTCCATGCCGCCGCGGCGCAACTGCTCGGCGTATTCCACCACCAGGATGGCGTTCTTGGCCGCCAGCCCCATGATCACCACGCCGCCCACCTTGAAGTAGACGTCGTTCGGCATGCCGCGCAGCCAGATCGCCACCAGCGCGCCAACGAGGCCCGCCGGCACAATCAGCAGCACTGCCAGCGGCAAGGTCCAGTTTTCATAGAGCGCCACCAGGCACAAGAAGATGAACAACATCGACAAGGCAAACAGCCACGGCGCCTGCGTGCCGCTTTGCTGCTGCTCGAAGGCGCGCCCGGTCCAGCGCACGTCGTAGGCGCCGCCCAGCTCGCGCACCTTGGCCGTGAGGCGTTCCATGGCTGTGCCGGTGCTGTGGCCCGGCGCCACTTCGGCGTTGATGCGCACCGAGGTGAGCCCGTTGAACCGCTCCAGCGTCGCTTCGCCCTTGCCCCAGGCCAGTTCGGCGAAGGCACCCAGCGACACCATGCCGCCGCTGGCATTGCGCACATGCACGCGCGATAGCTTGGCCGGGTCCATGCGGTAAGGCGCATCCGCTTGCAGGATCACCCGGCGGATACGGCCTTCGCGCGCGACTTCGTCGATATAGCGCGAGCCCAGCGTGGCCGACAGCGCATGGTGGATGGCCTCCGGCTCCACGCCAAAGCTGCGCGCGCGCTCATAGTCGATGTGCAGGTCCAGCGCCGGCGCCGGCTGGCCGGTGGTGGCGCGCACCTCCCCCAGTGACGGCTCATCCTTGACGGCGGCAAGCAGCTTGTCGCGCGCGGCAAACAGCGCTTCGCGCCCGGCGCCGGCCTGCGCCACCAGCCGCATGTCGAGCCCGCCGGTGCTGCCCAGCTCGGGCAGGGCAGCACCGTTATACGCGTACAGCTGCGCCTGTCCCCGCCCGGGCCACGCTTCCAGCCCGGCCTGGAGCCTGGCCAGCACGGCGTCCGCGCGTTCGTCGGCGCCGCGCTCCGACCAGTCCCGCAGCGCCAGGTACATGCTGGCGCGCTGCTCGCCGTTACCGGAATTGCTCCAGCCCAGCACGGCAAAGGTCGAGCGCACGGGATACTTGCCGGCTTTCAGCCACGCTTCCAGCGCCGCCACGGTGGCGCGCGTCTGCTCCTGCGTGGCGCCCGCGGGCAGTTCCATATCGATCACCAGTTCGCCGGTGTCCTCCTCTGGCAGGAAGCCCGCGGGGATCTGCCACATCAGCACGCCGCCGGCCACCGCCAGCGCCAGGTAGATGCCCAGCCAGCGCAGGCGGCGCCGCTGCAGCGCCAGTATCCAGCCGGCATAGCGCGCGGTGAGCGCCGTGAAGCCGCGCTCGAACCAGGCCAGCGGGCCGCGCTGCGGATGCGGGGCATGGCGCAGCAGGCTGGCGCACATGGCCGGCGCCAGCGAAAGCGCGAAGAACAGCGAGAAGGCGATGGAGATCGCCAGCGTGATGGCGAAGTGCCGATAGATCACGCCCACCGCGCTGCCCAGGAACGCCATCGGCACGAACACCGCGCACAGCACCAGCGTGACACCCACCAGCGCGCCGGACACTTCGCGCATCGAGCGGGCCGCCGCCTCCATGGCGTCCACGCCATCTTCGCGCATGATCCGCTCGACGTTCTCCACCACCACGATGGCGTCGTCGACCAGGATGCCGATCGCCAGCACCACGCCAAACAGCGTGATCACATTGAGAGACAGGCCGAACGCGTACAGGCAGGCGACCGTGCCAAGCAGCGAAACCGGCACCACGATCACCGGGATCAGCGTGGCGCGCAGGTTGCCGAGGAACAGGTAGAGGATCAGGAAGACCAGCGCCGTGGCTTCGCCCAGCGTGGTCAGGACGCGCCAGATCGAGCGTTCGACGAACTGCGCGTTGTCGGATGAGATCTCGTAGCGCATGCCTGCAGGGAAGCCGCGTGCGGCTTCGTCGAGCGCGGCGCGCACCGCGCGCGAGGTGGCCAGCACGTTGGCACCGTCTGCCAGCTTGAGGCCGATCGAGGCTGCCACCTGGCCATCGTGGCGCGAGCTGTAGCGGTAGTCGCTGGCGCCCAGCTCCACCCGCGCCACGTCGCGCAGCCGTACCAGCGAGGCGTCGCCGCCGGCGCGCACCACGATCTGGCCGAAGGCCTCCGGCTCGGCGAGCGGCCGGGGCGGGCGCACCAGCGCCTGGTAGGGCTGGCCCGGCACCGCTGGCGCACCACCGAGCTGCCCCGGGGTGACGTCGCCGTTGCGCGCCTTGATGGCCTGTTCGACGTCCGCGGCCGTAAGGCCGTAGGCATTGAGCTTGTCGGGATCGAACCAGATGCGCAGTGCGTACTCGGCCCCGTAGGGCTCCGCCTTGCCGATGCCGGGCAGGCGGCGCAGCATCGGCAGCACCGAAGCGGCGGCAAAGTCGCCGAGCGCGGTTTCGTCGAGCTGGCTGTTCTGCGACACCAGCGAGACATACATGAAGGGGCTGCTGCCGGCCTGGTCCACGAAGATGCCGCCGCGGCGCACCGCCTCCGGCAACAGCGGCTCGGCTTGCATGACGCGGTTGCGCACGTTGACCTGCGCCAGCTGCGCATCGGTGCCCTGGCGGAAGCCCAGCGTAATGGTGGCGGCGCCGCCCTCGCTGCTGGCATCCAGGTAGAGCAGCCCGGGAATGCCGTGCATCTGCTGCTCCAGCACCGCGGTCACCGCATCTTCCACGGTACGCGCGGACGCGCCGGCATAGTCCGCGTAGACGATCACGGTGGGTGGCGCCACCGCCGGATACTGGGCGATGGGAATGCGGGTGAGGGCGATCAGGCCCGCCACCATGGTGAGGATGGCAATAACCCACGCGAACGCGGGCCGGCGAAGAAAAAAGGACGCCATGGCACATTGGATTGTTTTGCGCGTGCGCGGCGGCTAGCTGCCGCGAGCGCGCGGTGGAACGGATCCGGCGCGCGGGCACCGCGAGATGCGAGCGGTGAAACGCGCCGGGCAGCGTGGCAGAAACGCTGTGGGGAAGTGTGTCTGGCCGTCGCTCTAGCGGGACGGTCGGGAGAAGCCGCGCAGCAGCGCCGCGAGCAGCACCTGCTGCCGACGCGCCAGCGGCTGCCAGTCCTCGTGGGGCAGGTGCTCGAACGTGATTTCGAGCGCGGCCAGCCCGTGCACGGCAGTCCACAGCGCATTGGTGACATCGCCGGGGTCGTACATGGAATCGATCAGCGCGGTGGCTTGCTGGTCATGCACGCAAGCCAACAGCACCGTGTTCACCGGGTCTTCCGGGAAACGCTCGCCCCAGCGCAGGTCGATCGCGCGCTCGGCGTCGGCCGGCAGGCCCATCATCATCATCAGGTGATAGCTGTGGCGGTTGGCCAGGGCCCACGCCACATAGGCATCGAGCACGGCCGGCAACGCCAGCGCAGGCGTGCCCGCGGCGGCGCGCGCGTCGGCCAGCGCCGCCGCGAGGCGTACCCAGTCCTGCGCGCAAAGCTCGAACAGCAGTGCGGTCTTGTCTTCGAAATGGCGGTAGATGGCGGCCGCGCTATAGCCGCAGCGCTCGCCGATGCGGCGCAGCGTGACGCCGCTGAAGCCCGCCTCGGCAAACAATGCGCGGGCAGCATTGAAAAAGGCTTCGCGCACACTTTCGCGCCGCAGCTCGGCACCGCTGGCCCGCGCAACGGGCGCGCCGGCACGCGCGGCAACCGGCGTGGCGGGTACGTTTGCGGGCGGGGCCGACGGGCTGGATTGTGCTGGGCGGATGGCGGACATGGCCGCGATTATAAACACCGCTCACTTTGTAAACAACGTTTACATGGCGAATTCAGCACAAACGAGTGCCCCACCAGCGAGGGGGCGCTGCCCCCGGGGGAGGGGGGGCGGCGCAGTCATCCGGATGCGTGGCTCAGAGTTGCTTGGCCGCGAAGGTGTCGCACTTGCGGATGTCGCCGCTGGTCAGGCCCTGGCGCAGCCAGCGCGTGCGCTGCTCGCTGGTGCCGTGGGTGAACGCCTCCGGCACGACATAGCCCTGGGCTTGCTTTTGCAGGCGGTCGTCGCCGATGGCGGCGGCAGCCTTGAGGCCTTCCTCGATATCGCCGGGTTCGAGCAACTGCTGGTTCAAGCGCTCTGCGGTGGCGGCCCATACGCCGGCCAGGCAATCGGCCTGCAGCTCCACGCGCACCGACAACTGGTTGGCCTGCGCCTCGCCCATGCGGCGGCGCGCGGCGTCGACCTTGCCCGACACGCCGAGCAGGTTCTGCACATGATGGCCGACCTCGTGGGCAATCACGTAGGCCTGGGCAAAATCGCCACCGGCCCCGAAGCGCTGGCGCAATTCATCGTAAAAAGCCAGGTCGATATAGACCTTCTGGTCGCCCGGGCAATAGAACGGCCCCATGGCCGACTGGCCCGTGCCGCAGGCGGTAGGCGTGGCGCCCGAGAAGATCACCAGCGTGGGCGGCGCATAGCGGCGGTTGAGATCGGTCTCGAAGATATGCGACCAGGTGCGCTCAGTGTTACCGAGCACCTTGCGCACGAAGACCGTCATCTGGTCCCGGGCGGGGGGATGGCTGGGCACATGCTGCTGTTGCGGCGCTTGCTGCTGCGAGCCCTGCAGCACCGAGGCGCCCTGCATGATCACGGATGGGTCGATGCCAAAGAAATAAGACGCCGCCAGCGCCACCAGGATGGTGCCGATGCCGAGCGTCTTGGGCCCCGCGCCAAAGCCGCCGAAACCGCCGGAGCCTTCACCCCGGCGGTCTTCTACATTCTGGCTTTCGGCTTCGTCGTCGAGACGCATGGTGGCTCCGCATTACTGGTTGATCGCCGCGGCAAAAAGGTGGCCGCAGCGTGTCGATCAGTATAGCAACGGCAATGCCGCCAACGCATGCGTGTGGTGTATCAGGCGGTAACCGCCGGTGCCGTGCTGGCAGCCGCTTGCCCCTGCGCCTTGCCCGGCTCCGCGCCGCCGATCTCGGCCACGCGCAGCAGGTTGGTGGTGCCGCCCTGGCCAAACGGCATGCCTGCCGCGATGGTGATCTGGTCGCCGGGTTCGGCATAGCCCTCTGCCAGCGCCGCGCGGGTTGCCGCATTCACCATCTCGTCCACGCTTTGCACGTCCGGGCTGACGGTAGAATGCACGCCCCACGCAATCGCCAGCCGCCGCGCGATTTCCAGGTTCGGCGTGATGCTGACGATGGGCGCGCACGGCCGCTCGCGTGCGGCGCGCAGCGCAGTGGAGCCCGACGAGGTGTAGGTGACGGTAGCCACCGCGCCGATGATCTGCGTGACCTCGCGCAGCGCCGCGCAGATCGCATCCTGGCGGGTGGACAGCGGCGCCTCATGCCCCGCGTCCAGCAGGTTGCGGTACAGCGGATCGCGCTCCACCTCGGTGATGATGCGGTTCATGATGGCCACCGCCGGCACCGGGTGGCGGCCGTTGGCCGATTCGGCCGACAGCATCACCGCATCGGCGCCGTCATAGATGGCGCTGGCCACGTCGGAGGCTTCGGCGCGCGTGGGCACCGGCGAATCGATCATCGATTCCAGCATCTGCGTGGCGATCACGATGGGTTTGCCGTGCTGGCGGCAGATGCGCAAGATGCGCTTCTGCACACCCGGCACGCGTTCCGGCGGCAGTTCCACGCCCAGGTCTCCGCGCGCCACCATCACCGCATCGGACACGCGCACGATCTCTTCGAGTTGCTGCAGCGCGGCGGGCTTCTCGATCTTGGACAGCACGCCGGCACGGGTGCCGATGATCTCGCGCGCTTCCACGATGTCGGCCGGGCGCTGCACGAACGACAGCGCGATCCAGTCGGCGCCCAGCGCCAGCGCGAAGTCGAGGTCCTTGCGGTCCTTCTCGGTCAGGGCGGGGATCGGGATCACGGCGTCGGGCACGTTCACGCCCTTGCGGTCGGACAGCGTGCCGTGGTTGACCACGCGCGTGGCGATGCTGCCGCTGGCCACCGCCTCGATCTTCAACTGCACCTTGCCGTCGTCGATCAGCAGCGACTGGCCCGGCGCGGCCACCCGGAACAGTTCCGGATGTGGCAGGTGCACGCGCGTGGCGTCGCCCGGGCTGGGATCGCTGTCGAGCACGAAGGCGTCGCCGGCCTTGACCGCCACCTTGCCCGCGGCGAAGGTGCCAATGCGCAGCTTGGGGCCTTGCAGGTCGGCCAGCACGGCGATGGGGCGGCCGGTCTCGGCCTCGACCTGGCGCACGGCGTCATAGCGGCGCTTGTGGTCGTCGTGCGAGCCGTGGCTGAAGTTCAGGCGAAAGACATCCGCCCCGGCATCGAACAACTGACGGATCACCTCGATGTCGGTGCTGGCCGGTCCGAGCGTGGCAACGATCTTGGCTTTGCGCTGGCGTCTCATTTTGTCTCCTCTTCCAATCTCGGGCGGCGCGCCGCGATGGGCGCGCCGTTGTTCAAACACGTGGCATGCCTGCTTGCTTACACAATCAGGATGGCGCGGAAATCATTCACATTGGTGCGGGTCGGGCCGGTAACGATCAGGTCGTCCAGGCCGGCGAAGAAGCCGTAGCCGTCGTTGTTGCCGAGGTGCGCGCGCGCGGACAGTCCGCGCGCCTCGGCACGGGTCAGCGTATCGGGGGCGAGCAACGCACCGGCGTTGTCTTCGGAACCATCGATGCCGTCGGTGTCGCAGGCAATGGCATGCACGCCCGGCAGGCCGTCCAGTGCGACCGCGAGCGCCAGCAGGAATTCGGCATTGCGCCCGCCGCGGCCGTTGCCGCGCACCGTCACCGTGGTCTCGCCGCCGGACAGGATCACGCAGGGCTTGCGAAACGGCTGGCCATGCTGCGCAACCTGCCGCGCGATGGCGGCATGCACCAGCGCCACATCGCGGGATTCGCCCTCGATGCTGTCGGACAGGATATGGGCGTCAATGCCCAGCTCGCGCGAGCGCGCCGCCGCGGCTTCCAGCGATTGCTGCGCGGTGGCCAGCGTGACGCTGCGATGGCCGTCAAAGCGCGCATCGCCGGGCTTGGGCGTTTCGCCCGCTGCGCTCTCCAGGTGGGCGCGCACATTGGCGGGCACTTCGATGCCGTACTTGGCGATCACCGCCAGCGCGTCGGCGCAGGTGGTGGCGTCGGGCAGGGTGGGGCCGCTGGCGATCAACGTGGGATCGTCACCGGGAATATCGGAAATCAACAGGGTCTCGACGCGTGCGGGCGCGCAGTGCAACGCCAGCCGGCCGCCCTTGAGCGCCGACAGGTGCTTGCGCACGCAATTCATCTCGCCGATATTGGCGCCGCTCTTCAGCAGCGCGCGGTTCACGGCTTGCTTGTCGGCAAGCGTGATGCCGTCGGCCGGTGCGGCCAGCAGCGCGGAGCCGCCGCCGGAGATCAGGCACAGCACCAGGTCGTCGGCGGTCAGGCCTTTGACCAGCGCCACCATGCGCTGCGCGGCGCGCTGGCCGGCTTCGTCGGGCACCGGGTGCGCGGCTTCCACCACCTCGATACGCTGGCACGGCGCGCCATGCCCGTAGCGCGTAACAACCAGCCCGGAAATCTCGCCTTGCCAGTGCGCCTCGACAGCTTGCGCCATGGCGGCGGCGGCCTTGCCGGCACCAATCACCACCGTGCGGCCCTTGGGCGGCGTGGGCAGTTGCGGCGGCAGGCAATGGCTGGCGCTGACGGCGGCAACCGCGGTATCGAACAGGTCGCGCAGCAGGGCGCGCGGATCGGTGAGTCCGGCAGGGCGCTGGGGCGCCTGCAGGGTAGGGTAGGAATCGGTGGCGAGCATGACGGGATCCGGAAGTGCTGCGTTCCCGGCCGCGAGCGGCCGGGAGTGATGCTGGCCTGCCGAGGCAGGCCGTGATGGCGCTGCTGGCTTACTTGGCGCCGCCCTTGGCGATCTCATGGTTGGACATGATCTCGATGGCGCGGCACAGTGCCGAATGGTCCTGCTTGGCCCAACCGTTGGCGGCGCAGGTGTTGAACAGCTCTTGCGCGGTGGCGGTGTTGGGCAGTGCCACGCCCAGCGCCTTCGCGCCCTGCAGCGCGAGGTTCAGGTCCTTTTGGTGCAGCTCGATGCGGAAGCCCGGATCGAAGGTGCGCTTGACCATGCGCTCGCCATGCACTTCCAGGATGCGCGAAGCCGCGAAGCCGCCCATCAGCGCCTGGCGCACGCGCGCCGGATCGGCGCCCGCCTTGGAGGCGAACAGCAGTGCTTCGGACACGGCCTGGATGTTCAGCGCCACGATGATCTGGTTGGCCACCTTGGTGGTCTGGCCGTCGCCGTTGCCGCCGACCAGCGTCACGTTCTTGCCCAACAGGTCGAACAGCGGCTTGACCTCGTCGAACGATTCCTGCGGGCCGCCGACCATGATGGTCAGCGATGCGGCCTTCGCGCCCACTTCGCCGCCGGACACCGGTGCATCCAGGTAGGCGGCGCCGAGCTTGTTGACGCGCGCGGCGAAATCCTTGGTGGCGATCGGCGAGATCGAGCTCATGTCGACCACGATCTTGCCGTGCGCGGCTTCCTTGCCGGCGGCCTTGAGCGCGGCGGCCACGCCCTTCTCGGCGAACAGCACGGCTTCCACGTGCGGGGTGTCCGGCACCATGATCACGATGATGTCCGCGCGCTTGGCGACTTCCTCGGCGCTGGTGCAGACCGTGACGCCGGCATCGACCAGCGCTTGCGGTGCGGGGTTCACGTCATGCACGAACAGCGTGTGGCCGGCCGCGCGCAGGTGGCCCGCCATCGGTGCGCCCATGATGCCCAGGCCGATAAAGCCGACGTTGCGTTGGTTTGCCATGTGATGTCTCCTTGATGGAATGTTGAAACCTGTGTTGGTGATGCAATGCCCTTTTCAGTCCTGCTGCGTGGCTTGAAGCGCTTGCCAGAGCCGCTTGAAATGCCCGCCGGCGTTTACTCCCTCTCCCCTCAGGGGGAGAGGGTTGGGGAGAGGGGTGGCTTAGCTAGGAACCACTGGAAACGAAGCCAACGGTTTTTTCAGCACGCCGTCGTAACGACCGCCGTCCCTCTCCCCCGGCCCCTCTCCCGCAAGCGGGAGAGGGGAGCAAACAAGCGCCGCGCGCTCACAGCATGAACAGAAATTACTGCACGCCGTGTTCCGCGCGCCAGCCCAGTCCTTCCACCGTGGTCGTGCGGGGCTTGTACTCGCAGCCGACCCAGCCGCCGTAGCCGATCTCATCGAGCCACTTGAACAGGAAGTGGTAGTTCAGCTCGCCGGTGCCCGGCTCGTTGCGCCCCGGGTTGTCGGCCAGCTGCACGTGCTTGATCTTCGGCAGGTTGGCTTTGAGCGTGGCGGCGATTTCGCCTTCCATGCGCTGCATGTGATAGATGTCGTACTGCACGTAGAGGTTGGGCGCGTTGACCTGTGCGATCAGGTCCAGCGCCTGCTGCGTGCGCGACAGGAAGAAGCCGGGGATGTCGAATGTGTTGATCGGCTCGACCAGCAGGTCGATCTGCTCGGCGCCGAGCGCCTGCGACGCGAAGCGCAGGTTTTCCACCAGCGTTTCCTGTGCCTGATCCTGCTTGACGTTCTGCGGCTGGATGCCGACCAGGCAGTTCAGCTGGCGCACGCCCAGCACCTTGGCGTACTTGATTGCCTCGCCCACGCCGTCCTGGAATTCGCTCACGCGGTCCGGGTGGCAGGCAATGCCGCGCTCGCCCGCTTCCCACTTGCCCGCCGGCAGGTTGTGCAGCACCAGGTCGAGCTGGAAGCGGTTGAGCCGGTCTGCGATCTGGTCGGCGTGAAAGGCGTAGGGGAAGAGGAACTCCACGCCGCGGAAGCCCGCGCGCGCGGCGGCTTCAAAGCGGTCGAGGAAGGCCACTTCGTTGAACAGCATGGTCAGGTTGGCGGCAAGTTTTGGCATGGATGTCTCCGGATGACTTGTCTTGTGATTCCGCTCGCGCGGAGGCGGTGATTGGGGGCGCATCAAGGGACACAGCGCTGCGCGCGGGCTCGTGGCCCGCGCTTGTCAGCCTGCTGTGCTTACGCCGTTTCCACTTCTTCCTTGAGGATGGCTTCCTCGATGTCTTCGATCGGCTCGAACTCGTTGATGTTGTCGATCTCGGTGCCCATCGCGATATTCGTCACGCGCTCCAGGATCACTTCCACCACCACCGGCACCGAGAATTCGGCCATCAGGTCGCGCGCCTCGGCAAAGGCCGGCGCGATGTCTTCCGGCTTGAACACGCGGATCGCCTTGCAGCCCAGGCCTTCCACCACCTTCACGTGGTCCACGCCGTAGCCGTTGAGCTCAGGCGAGTTGACGTTGTCGAAGGCCAGCTGCACGCAGTAGTCCATCTCGAAATTGCGCTGCGCCTGGCGGATCAGGCCGAGGTAGGAGTTGTTCACCACCAGGTGGATGTACGGCACCTTGAACTGCGCGGCCACGGCCAGTTCTTCGATCATGAACTGGAAGTCGTAGTCGCCCGAGATGGCCACCACATCCGATTCCGGCGAGGCCACCTTCACGCCGATCGCGGCGGGAATGGTCCAGCCCAGCGGGCCGGCCTGGCCGCAGTTGATCCAGTGGCGCGGCTCGTTGACCGACAGGAACTGCGCGGCGGCGATCTGCGACAGGCCGATGGTGGAGACGTATCGCACATCGCGCGGGAAGTACTGGTTCATCTCGCGGTACACGCGTTGCGGCTTGACCGGCACGTTGTCGAAATCGCTCTTGCGCTGCATGGTGCGGCGGCGCTTTTGCACGTCCGCCACCCAGCTCTTGCGGCACGGCAGGCGGCCGGCCATCTTCATCTCGCGCGCCACTTCCACGAACTGCTCCAGCGCGGCCTTCGCGTCGGAGACGATGCCCAGGTCCGGGCCAAACACGCGGCCGATCTGGGTAGGCTCGATATCCACGTGCACGAACTTGCGGCCCTTGGTGTAGACCTCGACGCTGCCGGTGTGGCGGTTGGCCCAGCGATTGCCGATGCCGAGCACGAAGTCCGATGCCAGCATCGTTGCGTTGCCGTAGCGGTGCGACGTCTGCAGGCCAACCATGCCGGCTTGCAGCGGGTGGTCGTCGGCCAGCACGCCCCAGCCCATCAGCGTGGGGACCACCGGCACGTTGACCAGCTCGGCGAATTCCACCAGGAGCTCGGCCGCGTCGGCGTTGATCACGCCGCCACCGCACACGATCAGCGGGCGCTCGGCCGCGTTGAGCATGGCGATGGCCTTCTCGATCTGCGCTCGCGAGGCAACCGGCTTGTACGGGGCGAGCGGCTGGTAGGTTTCCGGATCGAACTCGATCTCCGCGACCTGCACGTCGAACGGCAGGTCGATCAGCACCGGGCCCGGGCGGCCCGAGCGCATCAGGTGAAAGGCTTGCTGGAACACTTGCGGCACCAGCGCCGGCTCGCGCACGGTCACGGCCCACTTGGTCACCGGCTTGGCGATCGACTCGATGTCGACGGCCTGGAAGTCTTCCTTGTACAGGCGTGCACGCGGCGCCTGGCCGGTGATGCAGAGAATGGGGATGGAGTCAGCCCAGGCCGAGTACAGGCCGGTGATCATGTCGGTGCCGGCCGGGCCCGAGGTGCCGATGCACACGCCGATATTGCCGGCTTCGGCGCGGGTGTAGCCTTCGGCCATGTGCGAGGCGCCTTCCACGTGGCGCGCCAGGAAATGGTCGATGGTGCCGGCCCGGCGCATGGCCGAGTAGAACGGGTTGATGGCGGCGCCGGGCACGCCGAACGCGGTGGTGATACCTTCTTTTTCCAGCACGGCGATGGCCGCGTCAACTGCTCTCATCTTCGGCATGTCTGTCTCCAATCGTGGATGCGATGTTTTGTGAATGGCTATGGATGGCTGCGAATCACTGTTGGAGTCCATGCTATTCCCGCAAGCGGGTTGGGATAAAGGGAAGGGAGATCAGTTGATTCGATACCCGTGATATCGAATGAGGCCGATCGAGGCAGAAAACACGGTCACCCGGCGCGGCCTGGCGCGTGTCATGGAACTACGTTGTGTGACGGCAACGATACGTAGGAAATTGCGGGAAAAGCCCGCCCGTCGGTCCCGGCGCACACCCTGCGGCCCGCTAAATGGCGACAATGTGCGGGTATCGCGCCAGTACCTGTGCCAAGGCACGGCGCAGGAACCACCTATTGCCAACCTGACCGCCATGCATACCAGGCTCCCTCCCACCCGCGAACTGCTTGACGCGCTCAAGCGCAAGACGCCCGCCGTATCCGATACCGCCGGTTCGCCCACGGCCGCCATGAAGCTGATGCGGCTGCAGAGGGGCCTGCTGGTGCTGTTCTGGGCTTGTTCGGTGGCTGCGCTGCTGGTGACCGGCGCCGTGCTGTACACCAGGTACCAGATCAAGCAGACGCTGGCGCCATGGCTGGCGCGCCTGGTCTATGGCCTGTTGGGCGGCAGCGTGGCGGGGCTTGCGGCGCTGCTGCTCACGCACCTGCCGGCGTTGGCGCGCAAGCTGCGCGATCCGCTCGGGGCATTGGTCGACCAGGTCGACCGGCACGATGAGGCGGAGAGCGCGCTGCTGCGCTCGCTGGCGCGCGTCCCCGCCCAGGCGCTGCGCGCCAGGGCACGGCGGGTGGAGGTGCAGTTACGGATGTGGGAGGGCATGGCGAGGACGATCGGTTTGCTGATCGCGGTCAGCCCGGCCGCGCTGGTGCTGGTCACGGGCCTGTTCGAGTTGCCGCGCAAAGGCGGTAGCCTGCTGCCGCTGCTGTCGCTCTACGGCCTTGTCTTCGTGTCGGGCGCGGCGCTGGCGGTCTTCCTGCAATTGCAGGTCAGCCGGCCGTTGCGCCGGCTTGCCTACGTGCTTGGCGAAGCGGCACAGATCAGCGCGCAGCTGGAAAAAGCGCCGACACCGCCCGCGGCGGCATCGGCAGTGGTCGCCGCCGAACCCATGGCAGCGCCCGCATCCGCGGTCCCATCTCCGGCGCCGGTACCGCCCGAAGTCCTCCAGGCAAGCGCGCTCGGGGATGCAGCCGCGACCTCGCCAGAGGCGGATGCCGCGGCGCACGCGGACCGCACGGACCACGCAGCAGCGGGTCCGTCCACGCTGCCTGCGCTGCCTCAACCCGCCAGGTAGGTCTGGGCCAGCCGGACCCAGCAAGCCGCGCCCAGCGGCAGCACCTGGTCGTTGAAGTCGTAGCCCGGGTTGTGCACCATGCAGCCACCGAACTCGCCTTCGCCGTTGCCGAGGATCAGGTAGCAGCCCGGCACCTCGTTGAGCATCCACGCAAAGTCCTCGCTGCCGTTCAGGCCCTTGGGGGCTTGCGTGACGACTTTGTCGGTGCCGACGAGTTCGGCGCAGACCTGCTGCGCCAGCGTTGTTTCGGCCTCCGTGTTGACCATCGGCGGCGTCAGCTGGCGATAGTCGATATGCGCCTCCACGCCGTGCGCCTGCGCGGTCAGGCTCACGATCTCGCGAATGCGCTGCTCCACCAGCGCACGCGTCTCCGGGCGCGCCGCGCGCACGTTCAGGCCCAGCGTGACCGAGTCCGGAATCACGTTGTGCGTGGCGCCGCCACGGATGAAGCCCACCGATAGCACGGCCGTATCGTCCGGCGCCACGTTGCGCGCCACCACCGTTTGCAGCGCGGTGACGATGGCCGCGGAAGCCGCGATCGGATCGCGCGCGCGGTGCGGCATGGCGCCGTGCCCGCCCACGCCCTTGATGGTCACGTCGGCCACGTCGGACGACAAGCTCACCGGGCCGGGCAGCACGCGGAAGGTGCCGGCGGGCACGCCTGGCATATTGTGCAAGGCGAACACGGCATCGCACGGGAAACGCGTGAACAGGCCATCCTCGATCATCGCGCGCGCGCCGCAGAGGTTCTCCTCGTCGGGCTGGAAGATGAGGTTGAGGGTGCCATCGAAATCGCGGCTATCCGCCAGCGCCTTGGCGGCGGCCAGCAGGATGGCGGTGTGGCCGTCGTGGCCGCACGCGTGCATTTTGCCCGGGATCTTGCTGGCATACGGTAGGCCCGTGGCCTCGACGACCGGCAACGCATCCATGTCGGCGCGAATGCCCAGGCGGCGCTTGCCGTTGCCAAGCTTCAACTGCCCCACCACGCCGCTCTTGCCGATGCCCGTGTGCACCTCGTAGCCCCAGCTCTCCAGCAAGGTGGCCACCAGCTTGCTGGTGGCGCCAACCTCGAAGCCGAGCTCAGGCTGGGCGTGGATCTGGCGGCGGATGCCGATAAAAGTCTCGGCATCGATCTGGATCGCCGGCAGCAGGTGCGGCAGCAGCTGGAAGGGCGTCAGGGTCGGTTCGCGGGTCATGTGTTTATCCTTTGCTGCAAGCTGGCCAGCCTGGCCGGGTAGAGGAGGAGAGGGAGGAGAGCGCTCAATGCGCTTGGGCGTTTTCGCGGATCGTCAGCACCGCGAGGATGGTCACCGTGCCACAGGCCATCATGTAGAAGGCGGGCGCCATCGGGTTGCCGGTCTTGGCCAGCATCCAGGTGACGATGAACTGGCAGGAACCGCCGAACACCGTCACGCCAACCGCGTAGATCACCGACAGGCCGCTGGCGCGCACATGGGCCGGCAGGAGCTCCATCATCATCAGCAGCATCGGCGTGGAACCCAGGTAGACGCTGGCGGTCAGCAACGCGGACAGCGACAGCACCAGCGGCACGCTCGGGTAATGGGTCATCAGCCAGAACGCGGGATAGAGGCACACCAGCGTAAAGGCCATCGAGCCCAGCACCAGCGGCTTGCGGTGCGGCAGGCGGTCGGCCAGCGTGCCGGCCACCAGCGACATCACCAGGCACACCACACCCGTCACGCAGCCCGACAGCAGCGACAGCGATGGCGGCAGATGCAGTTCGCGGATCATGTAGGTGGGCATGAAGTACACCACCAGATAGGTGGCGACCGTGCCGCCGATGATGGTCAGGATGCCCTTGACCACCGTGCCGCCATGCTCGCGGAACAGCGTGCCGAGCGGGCTAGGCGCGTGCGCCTCGGCCGTGTGCGTCTCGTCCAGGTGAGCTCGGATATACAACCCCACAGGCGCAATCAGCAGGCCCAGCACGAAGGGCACGCGCCAGCCCCAGCTTTCCAGCGAAGCCTGCGGCAGCACACCATAAAGAATGGCGGCCGTGAGCGCGCCCAGCGTCGCCGCGATGCCCTGGCTGCCGAGTTGCCAGCTGACGCGAAAGCCGCGGCCCTTGACGCCGCCGGACTCCATCAGCATGGCGGTGGAGGCGCCAATCTCGCCGCCCAGCGAAAAGCCCTGCAGCAGGCGTCCGGCCACGATCATCACCGGCCCGAACAAGCCAGCGAACGCGTAGGTCGGGGCGAAGGCCAGGCACATCGTGCCAATCACCATCAGCCCGATGGTCAGCGTCATTGCCGCCTTGCGGCCATGGCGGTCCGCGTAGTTGCCGATGACGAAGCCGCCCAGCGGCCGCATCACGAAGCCGATGCCGAAGGTTGCCACCGCCAGCAGCAGCGAGCCGTATGCGCTGTCGGACGGAAAGAACAGCTTGCCGATCAGCAGCGCGAAGAAGCTGTAGACGGTGAAGTCGTACATCTCGAGCGCATTGCCGATCGAGCAGGCGGCGATCAGGCGGGACTGGCTCTGGCGCGCCGGGCTTGCGGGCGCGGCCTGGGAAGGGGCCAGCGAAGGCGCCGCAGGCAGGGTGGCATCGTTCATGTCGGTGTCTCCACGAACTGGTTGAGGGGGTGGCGGGGTGAGGGCCGTGGAGGCCGGCGCTTGCCGGGCATCCATCGCGGGAATGTGGGGACTCCCTGGCGATGAAGTATTGAGGCAAACACGGCAAGCCAAAAATCATATATTTTCATCCTGATAACCAAATGGCATCGCCGTCATAACCACTGTCGCGCCGCTATCGGTACAAGTACCGAGAAACCTTGTGCCGTGGGCATTCGCGGCGCGGCACCAGGTCCGCGCCGTAGTGCCGCCAACGGCGCTCGGGCACGGCGCCGGGGCGGCGCGCACCGTTGCGGGGCGCCTGGAAGAGCCTGGAAGAACATAAAAAGAGGAAAAGCCAAGATGAAGCTGCAGCAACTACGCATCCTGCTGGCGGTGGCCCAGCACGGCAGCATCCACGAAGCCTCGCGCAGCCTCCATGTGTCGCAGCCGGCGCTGTCCAAAGCCATCGCCGAACTCGAACGCGAACTCGGCGTCACCCTGATGTCGCGTTCCGTGCGCGGCGTCAGCCTGACCGCCTATGGCGTGGCGCTGGTCAAGCGCGCCAGCCTGGTGGAGCAGGAGCTGCGCCATGCGCTGGAAGACATCGAAGCCATCCGCGGCCACGCCGACGCGCAGCTCAACATCGGCTTCACCGCGGTGGCCTCCAGCGGCCCGCTGCCCGACGCCATGGCCGCGTTCCGCAAGCGCTTTCCCAACGTTGCCCTGCGCGGCTTCGAGCTGCGCCCGCAACAGATCCTCGAAGGCCTGCGTGAAGGCCGGCTCGACCTCGGCCTGATCTCCACCAACAGCGGCCCGGGCACCGGCGCCTTCCAGTGGGAACCGCTGTTTTCCACCGGAATGTCGCTGGCCGTGCGCGCCGGCCATCCGCTGCGGCGGGTACGCCGGCTGCGGCCGCTGCTCGACGCCGACTGGCTCGTCCTCGACCCCCTCGACGACCCCGGCAGCCCGCTCGCCAGCGTGATGCGGCTGCACCGCCTCGACATGCCCAAGCGCGTGGTGCAGAGCGCCTCCAACCTGCTCGGCCTGCAGCTGGCCACGCGCACCGACCTGATCAGCATGTGGTCCGACTTCGTCTTCGACGGCACCGGCCCGCTGCGGCTCGATCCTTCGTCATTGATCCGCCTGCCGATCAGCGACGAACTACCCGAGTTCCGCGTGTTCCTCGTCTACCGCTCGGAAGACCTGATGACCCAGGCCTGCGCCGAGTTCAGCAAGGAGGTGCGGCACTGCGCGCAAACGATGCCGCGCGGGCGGCCCGCGGTGCGTGCGGGCAGGTGAGTGCGGTGATGCATCGTCCGGGCGCCTGAGTACCCCCACCCTAATCGCCCCCATGGCCCCATAGCCCCATAGCCCACATAGCCCCAAGCACATGCCCGCCGCCTGCAAATGCGCCACAATGACGCCCAGGAGACACACCGCATGGACAAGCTAAAACAGATCGAAGCCTTTATCGCCGTCGTCGAACACGGCAGCATGGCCGCCGCCGCGCTGACGCAGGGCGTGACGCCGGTGATGATCGGGCGCCGCATCAATGCGCTGGAGGCGCGCATCGGCGTGAAGCTGCTGCACCGCTCAACGCGGCGCATCGTGGTGACGGAGCAGGGCGCGGCTTTCATGGAGCAGTGCAAGAAGGCCCTGGCGGACCTGGACCGGGCCGAGATGCTGATCGCCGAGGGCAAGCACAAGGCGACCGGCCACCTGATCGTGTCGGCCCCGGCCGCGTTCGGGCGCAAGCATGTGGCGCCGCATGCGCCGGCGTTCCTGGCGGCGAATCCCGAAGTGCAGATCTCCTTCAACCTGACCGACCGCGTGGTGGACCTCGTGCGCGAGGGCTATGACGTGGGCATCCGCATCGGCGGGGCCATCGATCCAAACTTTGTCGCGATCAAGCTGGCGACCAACAAGCGGGTGGTGTGCGGCACGCCGGCCTACTTCGCGCGCAATGGCGTGCCGCAGACGCTGGACGACCTGGCGCAGCACAACTGCCTGGCGTTCAACCTGCAGGGAGGCCAGCAGCGCGGCTGGTATTTCCAGCAGGACGGCAAGACGGTGACGGTGCGCGTCAATGGCAACCTGGATTGCAACGACGGCGAGTTGCTGCATCGCTGGACGGGCGAGAGCCTGGGGCTGGGCTGGCGCTCCACCTGGGAAATCCTGCCGCAGCTGGAGAGCGGGGAGCTGATCACGGTGCTGGATGAGTATGCGCTGCCGGATTACGACATCCTTGCGGTGTACCCGCAGCAGCGTCCGGTGCCCGCAAAGATCCGTTTTTTTATCGAGCACCTGAAGGCGGCGTTCGCGGTGCCGGGGTACTGGACCGGGCGGCAAGGACGATGATGGCGGCGTGGCTCGCGGACGCGGTCGTCCTGTTTCACCTCGCCTTTATCGTCTTTGTCATGCTGGGCGGCTTGCTGGTGCTGCGCTGGCCGCGCATGGCCTGGCTGCATCTGCCGGCGGCGGCCTGGGGCGTGGTGGTGGAGTGGAGCGGATGGATCTGCCCGCTCACGCCGCTGGAGAATGCGTTGCGCGAGCGCGCGGGGCAGCCAGCCTATGGCGGGGATTTTGTGCAGCACTACGTGCTGGCGCTGATCTATCCCGAGGGCCTCACGCGCGAGATCCAGATGGTGCTTGGCGCCGTGGTGCTGGCGCTCAACCTGGCGGTCTACGTGGCGCTCTGTCGCCGGATGCGGCGCCAGCGAACGCGTCGGCACGCCTGAGCGCGCAAGACGCGGAGCGCCAGGCACCTCGGCCGGCGCCATGCAACACTACGACGCCGGCTTGAACGCCGCTGCCCGTTTTTCCATATTGGCGATCACCGCTTCGCGCTGGTTGGCGCCGCCGATCAGCCGGTCCTGCTCGACCGATTCGGCCAGCAGGATGGCGGCGCCGTCGCCGTCTTCGCTCACCTGCATCAAGCGCTTGGCGGCGCGGATTGCGTCCGGGCTGCGGTTGGCGATGTCGCGCGCGGCGGCTAGCGCGGCGGCACGCGGGTCGTCCACCACGGCGGTGGCCAGGCCCAGCGCGCAGGCTTCTTCACCGGTGACGATGCGGCCGCTGTAGATCAGCTCGCGCAGGCGGTCGGGGCGCACCAGGCCGCGCATCAGCAGCATGCCGGCCATGTCGGGCACCAGCCCCCACTTGATCTCCATCACCGACATGCGCGTGTCCGCGGTGACATAGCGCAGGTCGGCGCCGAGCGCGACCTGCAAGCCGCCGCCGAACGCTACGCCGTGCACCGCGGCGATCACCGGCACCGGCAGTTCGCGCCACACCATGCAGGCGAACTGCGGGCGGTTGGAGATGCCATGGCTGCGCGCCGCGAGGCGCCCCGCGGCGATGGCGTCGCCCTGGCCATCGCCCAGCCCGGCCATGCTCTGCATATCGAGCCCGGCGCAAAATGCGCGGCCTGCGCCCGACAGCACAACGGCGCGCAAGTCCGGTTCGCGCGCGAGACGCTGGCCGGTCTCGATCAGCGCGTCGAACATGGCGGGGTCGAGCGCGTTCATCTTGTCGGGCCGGTTGAGCCTGACCTCGGCCACGCCCTCTTCGAGGGTCAGGATGATGCGGTCGCTGCTGGTGCTCATCTTGCATGGCTCCTTGCTGGAATCGGGTCCTGCGCCGTGGGCAGGACATAGTCTTTGAATTGTTCGCGCAGCTTCACCTTGAGCAGCTTGCCCGTGGCGGTGTGGGGCAGCGAGTCGACAAAGGCGACGTCGTCGGGCACCCACCATTTGGCGACGCGCGCGGCGAGAAACTCGAGCAGTTCGGCGGCGCTAACGTGCTTGCCCGCGCGGCGCACCACCACCAGCAGCGGGCGCTCTTGCCACTTGGGATGTGGCACGCCCACGACGGCGGCTTCGGCCACGGCGGGATGGCCCATGGTGGCATTCTCCAGATCGATGGAAGAAATCCACTCGCCGCCGGACTTGATCACGTCCTTGGCGCGATCCACCAGCTGCACATAGCCGTCGGCATCGATATTGGCAACGTCGCCGGTGTCGAACCAGCCGTCGGCGTCAAGCGCGTCGTGCTCTGCCTTGAAGTATGCCGAGGCGATCCACGGCCCGCGCACCTTGAGCCGGCCAAAGGCCTGGCCGTCGTGCGGCAGCGCGTTGCCCTGGTCGTCCTCGATGCGCAGGTCCACGCCCCACAGCGCGCGGCCTTGCTTGAGCTTGATCTTCAACTGCTCCTGCGTGCCCAGCCCCTGATGCTTGGGCAAGAGCGTGCTGATCACGCCGATCGGGCTGGTCTCCGTCATGCCCCAGCCCTGGACAAAACGCGCGCCGAACTGTAGCTCGAAGCGCTCGATCATCGCCGCCGGCGCGGCGGAGCCGCCCACGCCGGCCAGCTTCAGCCCGAGCGAGCGCGGATCGATCTCGGGATGCGCATCCAGGTACTGGAACAGCATCAGCCACACCGTGGGCACCGCGGTGGAAAAGGTCACGCGTTCGTCGCGCAGCATGCGGTAGACGTTTTCGCCGTCCAGGTGCTGGGCGGGCAGCACCATCTTGGCCCCCGTCATGGCGCATGCGTAGGGCATGCCCCAGGCGTTGGCGTGGAACAGCGGCACGACCAGCAGGATCGCGCTGTCCGCGCTCACGCCAAAGGTGTCGAACGCACAGGCCTTGAGGCTGTGGAGCACGGTGGAGCGATGCGAATACAGCACGCCTTTCGGGTTGCCGGTGGTGCCCGATGTGTAGCAAAGCGACGACGCGGTGCGCTCGTCGAACTGCGGCCACGCATAGTCCTCGCTGCCGGCCTCGACCAGGTCTTCATAGCACAGCAGGCTGGGCAGCTTGCCGGCAAGGCCGAGCGCGTCGGTGCCGGCGCGATCGGTCATTGCCACGTAGTGCTTGACGCTGGACAGGCGCGGCGCGAGTTGCGCCACCAGCGGCGCGAAGCACGGGTCGAAGAAGAGCACGCGGTCTTCCGCGTGATTGATGATGTAGTCGATCTGCTCGGGGAACAGGCGGGGATTGACGGTATGCAGCACCACACCCGCGCCCGACACGCCAAAGTACAGCTCCAGGTGGCGATGCGTGTTCCACGCCAGCGTGCCGACGCGGTCGCCTTGCTTAACGTCGAGTCCGCCCAGCTCGCCGGGGCCGACGAGCGCACTGGCGACCCGCTTTGCGCGGCGGTGCACCTGCGCGTAGTTGGAACGCACCGTGCCGCCATCGATCGTGCGCGACACGATCTCCTGCAGCGGGTGGTACTGCGCGGCGTACTCGATCAGTGAGGAAATCAGCAACGGACGGTCTTGCATGAGGCCTAGCATGGTGCGCGTCTCCTGGTTTCGAATTGATTTCGAATTGGTGGTGCGGTGCGTAGCCAGCGGTGGTCAGCGGCCCTTGAATGCGGGCTTGCGCTTTTCCAGGAACGCCGCCACGCCTTCCTTGAAGTCCTCGCTCTTCGATGCGCGCGACTGCAGCGTGGCTTCTCGTTCGAGCTGCGCCGGCAGGTCGCTCTCCAGGCTGGCGTTGAGTGCTTCCTTGATCAGGCCGTAGGCAAAGGTGGGCATCTGCGCCAGGTGGGCGGCCAGCTTGGCGGTCTCGGCCGGCAGCGCATCGTCCTCATGCACCTTCCACACCAGGCCGATGCGATGGGCTTCTTCGGCGTCGATTTTCTCGGCCAGGATGGCCAGCGCGCGGGCGCGCATCTCGCCCGCGTAGCGCGGCAGGAAGTAGGTGCTTCCCGCATCGGGCACCAGGCCGATTTTCGAGAACGCCTGCAGGAACGACGCGGAGCGGCCAGCCAGCACCACGTCGCCGGCCAGCGCCAGGCTCATGCCGGCGCCGGCCGCCACGCCGTTGACCGAGGTGATGACGGGCTTGGGCATATTGCGCAGCGCCAGGATGATCGGGTGATAGCGCTCGCGCAGCAGCGTGCCCGAATCCTGCAGCCCGGGCTCGCGCCCGGCCAGGTCGGCGCCTGCGCAAAAGCCGCGGCCATTGGCGGTCAGCACCACTGCGCGCACGGCCTCGTCCTGCGCGGCGCGCTCGACGGCGGCGCGCAGCTCTAGCATCAGCGCGCTGTTGAGCGCGTTGAGCACGTCGGGGCGGTTCAGGGTGATGGTGGCCACGCCCTCGGCGGCGTGATAGAGCACGGGTGATGTCATAGGTGTCTCCTTGTCGTTGGTGTTCTGACGCACAAATGTGCAAATGCGCAAATGCACGAAGGCTTGGGTGCGTGGAGCGCCGCGCGGCTCAGGCCGGCTTGCCCGGCGCCTTGGGCGGATGCAGTGCGTCGGCGGACGCGTCACCCAGCTTGCTGCCGCCATCGCAGTCGACGATGGTGCCGGTGATATAGCGGGCGTTGTCGGTGGACAGGAACAGCGCCGTATTAGCGATATCGTCCTTGTCGCCGTAGTCGCGCAGCGCCAGGCGTGCCTTGAAGCGCGCCTCCATTTCCGGCGTGGGAGCGAGCCGCGCCATGCCCTCGGTGCCGGCGATGGGGCCGGGCGAGATGGCGTTGACGCGCACGCCGGCCGGGCCCCATTCCATGGCCAGGCATTTCACCAGCATGTTGATGCCGGCCTTGGCGGCGCATACGTGGGCCTGGAACATCATCGCGTTGACCGCCTGCGGCGCGGTGATGGCGATCAGCGAGGCGCCCGGCGCATTGAGAAAGGCAAAGCAGGCGCGAAAGACATTGAAGGTGCCGATCAGGTCGATATCCACCACGGTCTTGAAGCCGTTGGCGGACATGCCCAGCGCCGGCGCCACGAAATTGCCGGCCGCGCCCGAGATCACGATATCGATCGGGCCAAGCTCGTCGCGCGTGCGCGCGAGCGCCGCCTCCACCGCGGCGTAGTCGCGCACATCGGCCGCCATGCCGATGGCGCTGCCTCCGGCGTCGTTGATGCTGGCCGCCGCCGCGGCGATGCGCTCGGGGTCGCGGCTGACCAGCGCCAGCCTGGCACCCGCCTTGGCAAAATGCCGGGCGATGCCCAGGTTGATGCCGGACGAGGCCCCGGCGATAAACACGACCTTGCCGGCCAGGACGTCATCTTTGAACGCGTTGGACATGGGTTTCCCTCACCAGGATGGGTTGGATGATGAAAGCGGATGGCCCGGCACGGGAGTCGGGCGGGAAGATCAGCCGCGCACGCGGCGCGGGCGCACGGATGGCGGGGCCGCCAGGATCGGCAAATCGGGGAGCAGGATGGCGCGGGCTGGCTCTGGCGATGCCTCGGGCATCGCCACCGGGCGGCTGGAACGGGTCATGTCGGTCTCCTGGCTTTTATCTTTTGCCATTGATCTTCACTGATCTTTTAAGCGGCCTCTGACTTGGGCCTCCGACATCCTACTCCGAAGCCGCGATTCGATCACGCGCCGATCTGGCAATGACGGTGCGCGCGGCGCGCAAAAGAAAAAGCCCGCACCCAAGCCGGCGTGCGGGCTGCCGTCCGCGATGGACGGGCCAGTGTGTCATGAAGCGCGCCCCCGCAGCTTCATGACGAGGTCGATGATGATGCAAAGGCGCGTGGCGCGCCTTGACCTGGGTCAAGCACGCAGCTGCGTGCCGGGCTCAGGCCAGCAGCGCCGTCACCAGGTCCTTGCTGCGGGCGGCGGGCACCTGCTCGAAATGCAGCGCCGCCTCGACGTGGTTCAGGTGCTCCACCATCAGGGTCACCGCGCGCTCGGTGTCGCCGGCGCGGGCAGCCTCGATGAAGTCGCGATGCTCATCCGAGGAGCAGGCGGCGTCGCGGCGGGACTGGTAGAGCATGGTGATCACCGCGCTGCGCAACGACAACTCCTGCAGCATGCCGGTCAGCACGCCATTGCCCACCACGTCCGCCAGCATGATGTGGAAATCGCTGAGCAGGCGGGTGCGCACATGCGCATCGCTGCCGCCCAGCGCTTTCTTCTCGGCGACGAGGTGCCGGTCGATGCGCTTGTAGTCGGCGGCGGTGGCGCGCGCCACAAATTCACGGGCCAGGGCCGCCTCCAGGATGCGGCGCACCGCAAACACTTCGCGCGCCTCCTCGGCGCTGGGCTTGGCCACGAAGGCGCCCTTGTCCGGCACGATCTGGATGAGCTTGTCCTTGGACAGCATCAGCAGCGCGGCGCGCACCTTGGTGCGGCTGACGCGGTAGACGCTGGCCAGGGCCTCTTCGCGCAGCTTGGTGCCGGGCGGCAGGCGGTGCGAGACGATCGCCGCGACGATGTCTTCGGCGATCGCTTCGGCGGTCATGGCAGGGTCGATATGCTCAGGCATGGTCGCGCACTTGCGCAGCGTCTCGGTTGGAGGAATCCCGAGATTCTAGCGCCCCGCGGCCGCGCCGGGCAGCGGGGATGCCCCGGGGGTAGCCAGGGCGGCCTCGTGCGGCGCCGGGGCAAAGCCCGCCTCAAGGTCGCTGGCGTCGATCCTGCCGTTGAGCACGTCGTGGGCGCGAGCCCGGTCGATATCCTTTTCCCAGGCGGCGACCACGACGGTGGCGACGCAGTTGCCGATCAGGTTGCCGACCGCGCGGGCAATGCCGATGAACCAGTCCACCGACAGCACCAGCACCAGCCCGATGGCGGGAATGGCGGGGTGCGCCGACAGTGTGGCCGCCAGGATCACGATGGCCGAGCCGGGGATACCATGCGCGCCCTTGGAGGTGACCAGCGCCACGGCCAGGATGCCGAGCAGGTCGCCCAGCGCCAGCGGCGTATTGGTGGCCTGGGCGATAAACACCGCCGCCAGCGTCAGGTAGATCGAAAAGGCATCCAGGTTGAAGGAGTAGCCCGTGGGGATCACCAGGCCCACCACCGATTTCTTGATACCGAGGAACTCCAGCTTCTTCATCACCTGGGGCAGCACGCTGTCGGACGATGCGGTGCCCAGCACCACCAGCAGCTCGGCACGCAGGTAGCGGATCAGCTTGAAGACGGAGAAGCCGCACAGGCGCATCACCGTGCCCAGCACCACCATCACGAACAAGGCGACCGCGCCGTAGAACACCAGCACCAGGTAGCCCAGCTGCTTGAGCGAGCCGATGCCGTACTTGCCCACGGTGAAGGCCACCGCGCCCAGCACGCCCAGCGGCGCCAGCTTGATGATGAAGCCCATCATCTTGAACAGCGTGTGCGAGAAAGTATCGATGATCGTCACCAGCGGCTGGCCGCGCTCACCCACCAGCGACAGCGCGCAACCGAACAGGATCGATACCAGCAGCACCTGCAGCACGTCGCCGCTGGCGAACGCGCCCATCACCGTGCTGGGGATCAGCTTGAGCAGGAAGTCCACCATGCCCGCGCTCTTGACCTTCTCGGCCGTGTCCACGTAGGCAGACATGGCCGAGGCGTCGAGCGAGGCCGGGTTCACGTTCATGCCGGTGCCGGGGTGGAAGATGTAGGCCAGCGCGATGCCCAGCGCCAGCGCGATGGTGGTGACCACCTCGAAATAGAGCACAGCCTTGATGCCGACCCGGCCCACCTTCTTGAGCTCGCCGGCGCCGCAGATGCCCGCCACCACCACGCAGAACACGATCGGGCCGATCAGCATCTTGATCAGCTTGATAAAGGCATCGCCGAGCGGCTTGAGCTTGGCGGCAAATTCGGGGAAAAGCAGCCCGAGCGCAGTCCCGAGCACCAGGGCGACAAGGACCTGGCCAAACAGGGATTGGAAGAAGCGCGAAAAGGCGGCTTGCGGGCGGCCGGAAGCCGGCCGTTGCTGGACTGCTGGGTGCATCGTTGTCTCCATGCGGACGCGTCCTAGACGTTGGCTGGCGCATCCTGTCGTGCTGTGGAATTGCCGGTTGCCCGCGTGGCGGACAGCCGGCCTGACGTCCCGCGCGCGCTGCCGGGTGAGGGCTGCGCCGCATCGTGGATTCGCTCTCTTGTCGGTGCGGAATCCACGCAACTCGCTGTCCGGATCGGATTGTCCGCAGCGAATTGTCGGAACGTGGAAGCCAATATAGTGCATATCATTTTTGTATGCAATTTTTGAATTCACTGTGCTACCATGAATCGCACAAAATAGAGCTCTCGCACGAGAGTCAGGGCGCACCGGGATGGTCCGGCGGCGCCGGTCCGGCACCCGAGGCACCGCTAGCGCGGGGCTTGCATGATCCGGCGCCACCCGCATTCGCGCACTTCCAGCAGGAGACACGCATGGCAGCAACCCTCACGCCCGCTACCGAAACCGGGGCGCGCATCATGGCCTGGGCCGATACCCTGGCCGTCCACACCGAGCAGCCCGGCATGCTCACCCGCACCTATCTCACCGAGGCTCACCACGGCGCCGCCGCGCAGCTCACCGAATGGATGCAGGCTGCCGGCATGACGGTGCGCCGCGACGCGGCCGGCAACGTGATCGGCCGCTACGAGGGCACCGCGCCCAATGCGCCCGCGCTGCTCACCGGCTCGCATTTCGACACCGTGCGCGATGGTGGCCGCTATGACGGCAACCTCGGCGTGATCCTCCCGGTCGCCTGTGTGGCGCAGTGGAACCGCCAGGGCAAGCGCTTCCCGTTCGCCATCGAGGTGGTCGGCTTTGCCGAGGAGGAGGGCGTGCGCTTCAAGGCCACGCTGCTGGGCAGCCGCGCCATCGCCGGCACCTTCGACACCAATGTGCTCGACAACGTGGACGACTCGGGCAAGACCATGCGCGAAGTGATGCGCGCGGCAGGTTTCGATCCCGCTGGCCTGCCCGCCGCCGCGCATGCGCGCGAGCAGGTGCTGGCGTTCGTGGAAGTCCATATCGAGCAAGGCCCGGTGCTGCTCAACGAAGGGCTGTCACTGGGTGTGGTGACCGCGATCTCCGGCGCCACCCGCTTTATCGTGGAACTTGAAGGGCTGGCCGGCCACGCCGGCACCGTGCCGATGGACATGCGCCGCGACGCCGCCATGGCCGGCGCCGAGATCGGCCTGTTTATCGAGCGCCGTTGCAGTGGCCTGCCTGGCCTGGTCGGCACGATCGGCCAGTTCAACGTGCCTAACGGCGCCGCCAATGTGGTGCCGGGCCGCGCGGTCTTTTCCATCGACATCCGTGCCGGCGAAGACGCCGTGCGCCAGGCTGCCGTGAATGACGTGCTGGCGGAAATCGAGCGCGTGTGCGCCCGGCGCAATGTGCGCGTGCAGATCCGCAAGACCCATGAGGCCGTCAGCGTGCCGTGCGCGCCCTGGCTGCAACAGCAATGGGCGGACGCCATCGCCCGCCAGGGGCTGCCGGTGCGGCACCTGCCTTCCGGCGCCGGCCACGACGCCATGGCCATCGCGGCCATTGCCGATGTCGCGATGCTGTTTGTGCGCTGCGGCAACGGTGGCATCAGCCATCACCCCACCGAGATCATGACCGCGGAGGACGCCGCCAGCGCCGCTGCCGTGTTCAGCGATTTCGTCGAGCATTTCGACAAGCATTCCGCGCGGCAGCAGTAAAGCGCCCGCATCCGCCATCCTGAGAGACTTTTTCGAGAATCAACATGACCGCAAGAGACAACGTGAACCCGCTGCAGACCACGCTCACCAACTACATCGACGCCCAGCGTTCCGCGCAGGAAGCCTTCCTCGCCGAACTGGTCAAGGTGCCGTCGGATAACCCGCCGGGCGATTGCGACGCGCACGGCGCGCGCGCCAAGGTGCTGCTCGAAGGCCTGGGCTTCAAGGTCGAAGCGCACAAGGTGCCGGACGAGCTGGTCAAGGCCGCTGGCATGATCAGCGCCACCAACCTGCTGGTGCGCAAGACCTTTGGCACGGGTGGCCCCACCATCGCCATGAACGCCCACGGCGACGTGGTGCCTCCGGGCCTGGGCTGGACCAAGGACCCGTACGGCGGCGAGATCGCCGACAGCGAGCACGGCCCGGTCATGTATGGCCGCGGCGTGGCGGTGTCCAAGTCGGACTTCGCCACCTACACGTACGCCGTGCTGGCGCTGATGGAAGCCGAAAAGCAAGGCGCCAAGCTCAACGGCACGCTGGAGCTGCAATTCACGTACGACGAGGAAACCGGCGGCGACATCGGTCCCAAGTTCCTGCTCGACCAGGGCCTGAGCAAGCCCGACTACGCCATCTCGGCCGGCTTCTCCTACGGCATCACCTCGGCCCACAACGGCTGCCTGCACGTGGAAGTGACGGTCAAGGGCAAGCAAGGCCACGCCGCCATGCCGCACACCGGCGTGGACGCGATCGAAGCCGCCACTCACATCCTGCAAGCCATCTACGGCCTGCGTGCCGAGCTGGCCACGCGCAAGTCGAAGACGCTGGGCATCGATACTGCCACGCTGAACGTCGGCCTGATCAAGGGCGGCATCAACACCAACGTGGTGCCGGACCTGGTGACCTTCCGTGTCGACCGCCGCATGATCCCCGAGGAAATCGGCTTCGATGCCGAAGGCGAGCTGCGCGCCGTGGTCGAGAAGGCCGCCAAGGACCGTCCGGGCATCGAGGTAAAGGTCGAGCGCATCATCCTGGCCGAGCCGCTGTCGGAACTGCCGGGCGTGGAAAAGCTGATCGGCGCCCTGAAGGGCCGTGCCGAGGAAGTGTTCGGCGTGGAGATCCCGGTGCAAGGCGTGCCGCTCTACACCGATGCCCGCCACTACACCAAGTACGGCATCCCCACCGTGCTGTACGGCGCCGGCCCGCGCACGCTGATGGAAGCGCGCGGCCACAACTCGGACGAGAACCTGCGCCTGAACGACCTGAACCGTGCCACCAAGGTGGTGGCGCTGGCGCTGTCGGATCTGATCGGTTGATCTGTCATGGTCCCGGGGCTGGTATCAGCCTTGGGACTAAACGAGGGGGCAGGCGCTCGCCGCGCCCTCTCATCAGCCTTGATCGCAAGATCATGCGCATGACGAATATATTTACCTAGCAAGATCCACTTAAAATTCCTCATTGGAATTAATTCAGGTGGATCGGCTGTCTGCCGGCTTGGGGCCGGCCAGCACTTACGGCCTGGCAGAACGCTCCACCGGCGGCGTTTCGTCCCCATCTCCCAGCGACCGCTGCATCAGCACCGTATCGATCCACTGCCCGTGCTTGAACCCGACGGACTGCAGCCGGCCGATGGTGCGAAAGCCCACCCGCTCGTGCAAGGCCAGCGAGCCAGCGCCTTCGCCGCTGGCGGTGCAGGCCACTACCGCCACCATCTGCCGCCACGGGCCGCTCTCGCAGCGCGACACCAGCGCGGCAAGCAGCGCCAGGCCAAGGCCCTGGCCCCGGTAGCGCTCATCGATATAGACCGAATCCTCAATGGCAAAGCGGTAAGCACTGCGCGTGCGGTAGGCGCTGGCGTAGGCATAGCCCAGCACCTCGCCACCGCGCTCGGCCACCAGGTAGGGCAGGCCCTGGCGTTTCACCTCGGCGTGACGCAGGCGGATGTCGTCCACGCCTGGCTCGACTTCCTCGAACGATGCGCGGCCGTGACGCACGTGGTGCGCGTAGATGGCCTGGATGGCGGGGATGTCGGCAGCGGTGGCGTCGCGGATCGACGGGCTGGCGCAAGCCTGGACGGCGGCGGTGGCATTGGCCACGGCCATCGGCGTGGCGGAGGCGGCGCTGAGTGTGGCGAGAGGGGCTTTCATGATGCAGGCGCGGCGAGCGGTCTGGGCAGGTGAGCCGGTTCGAGCGTAGTCGATGCCGGAGGAAAAGCGATACGTGGATGAGAGCCGTGTTGCAGCGAGCTGCCCGGCGGTGGCAAGGGCCAGGGCACGCTGCTACCTTAACTTGCGCCGATGCTATAAAGGAAGCTTCGCTGACTTATGCAGCGCATAAGAAATTCTTTGGCATGCGGCATCTCAATCCCGACTTCCTGCAGGCTTTTTCGCTGGTTTGCGATCTTGGCAGCTTTTCGGCGGCGGCCGAGCGCCTCGGCTTGAGCCAGCCGGCGGTCAGCCTGCAGGTGCGCCAGCTGGAGCAGCGTTATGGCCTGCGCCTGCTCGAGCGGGTAGGGCGCCATGTGCTGCCCACCCCCGCCGGCGAGGACTTGCTGGCGCACGCGCGCGGCGTGGCCGGTGCGCTGGCCGCCGCCGACGACAGCATGGCGCGCCACGCTGGCGGGGTGGTCGGCCGGGTGCGGCTGGGCACTGGCGCCACCGCCTGCATCTACCTGTTGCCAGCGGTGCTGCGCGACCTGCGCCGCGCCATGCCTGCGCTGGAGATCGTGGTCAGCACGGAAAACACCGGCGAGGCGCTCAAGGGGGTGGAAGACAACGCCCTGGACCTGGCCTTCGTGACGCTGCCGGCCTCTGGCCGGATGTTCGACATCACGCCTGTGCTGGAAGACCCGTTCGTGGCCATCGGCCCCGCCGACGACGAGCCGTTGCCCGCTACCGTGGCGCCCGCCGACCTGGCCGGCCGGCCGCTGGTGCTGTTCTCGCCCGGCGGCAATACGCGCCGGCTGGTGGACGAATGGTTCCTGCGCGCCGGCATCAGCGCACGCCCGGTGATGGAGCTCGACAGCGTCGAGGCGATCAAGGAGCTGGTGGGCGCCGGGCTGGGCTATTCGGTGCTGCCTGGCATGGCGCTGCCGCCGGGACAGCCGCGCGCGCGGATCGCCGTGCGCCCGCTGGCCCCGCCGCTGGCGCGCACGCTGGCGCTGGTGCTGCGCCACGACAAGCCGCTGCGCGCCGGGCTGCGCGCCACCGTGGCGGCCCTGCTGCGGCTGGCGCCGCAGGGGCAAAGCCCGGCCTGAGCCGGTATGCCACCTCTCGGGGGCATGCGGGCGGGCAACGCCGCTTGTATAGTGCGGGTTTCAGCCCCGGCGCCGGGGCCTCGGTCGAACCAGGAGTGCCGCCATGATTACCATCTATCACAACCCCCGTTGCTCGAAGTCGCGCGAAACCCTCGCGCTGGTCGAGGCAGCCGCTGGCCGGCTGGGCGAGCCCGTGGAGATCGTGGAATACCTGAAGACGCCACCCACGTTGTCCACGCTCAAACAGCTCCACACCATGCTAGGCGTGCCGGTGCGCGAGATGGTGCGCGACAACGAAGCGCCCTACAAGGAACTTGGCCTGGCCGATCCGGGCCTGACCGATGCCGAGGTGCTCGGCGCGGTGGCCGACCACCCCATCCTGCTGCAACGCCCGCTGGTGGTGCGCAACCGCCGCGCCGCCATCGGCCGCCCGCCCGAGAACGTCGCCCCCTTGCTGGCCTGAGCCGGCGCCGGCAAACCTTGGCCCCGAAATAAAACCGGCCCCCACCTAGGTGAGGGCCGGCCCGGTCAGGGAGGCTGGACTGCTTCAGGCGGGTCGTCTAATGAACACCCAGCCAGTGCATGGCCTCCTGGCCGAAAGCGATTGCCGCCAGGACCACCAGCAGGATCACCAGCGTCACCGCGCTCACGTAGACCGTGGCCTTGGCGACTTCGGCATCGTCCTCCAGGGAGTGCGGGCGGGTGGACTCGCGCGAGGATGGGGTCACGTGCGGCCAATGCAACCGGCCGGCCATCTGGCGCAAGTGCAGGTTGGGATGGAAACGCATGGGCGACACCTCCTGGGCGTGGCTCGCGAGGCCGTGCAAGCCGTATATGGCGTGGCGCCGCGGCAGCCCTGAGAGACGGGGTGGGTTCGGATGCCATATACGACTTAACTATAGCTGGCGTGGCCCAGGATGCGAGGCCGGCGCAAGGCCCGCGGCAACCCGCAGGCCAGCCTGCTCAGGCCGTGGGAGCCGGCGGCGCGCCGTCGCCTTCGGCCAAAGCTTGCGCGGCGGCCAGCGTGGCCTCCCGCGCGCGCAGCTCGGCAAGCATGTTGCAAAACAGCGCACCTTGCTCCAGCGCATCGTCCAGCGCCACATGGGTGTGCGGCAGCGGGTCCTTCCACGCGGCCGGCAGCGCCGGCTTGACGGTCTTGCGGTAGGGCAGCCCGGTCATGGCGAACCCCAGCGTCTTGATGTCGAGCGCGGCCCAGCCAAACGGCGAGCGGCCGGCAAAACGCATCATGTACCAGAACATCCAGGTGAAGTCGAAGCCAGCGGGAAAGGCCACGAAGACCGGCTTGCCAGGCAGGCTTTCCACCCACTCCACGTAGCGCACCATGGCCCGCTCGGGCGGTTCCAGATCCCGCCGGCAGGCGGCCCAGGCTTCCGGCTGGGTTTGCCACCACTGCATCTGCGCCGGATGTCCGGCCGCGCCCGGCAGCGTTTCCAGGTTGGCCGAGAAGGTGCTCAGCACGGTCTTGTCCGCCAGCATCGCGGCGGAGGCGAACGACAGCATGGAGTGCGGTCCGGGGATGGGGCCGTCGGCCTCCACGTCGGTGCTGACATAGATTTCGGGACGGGTGTCAGGTGCCTGTCGCTTGGCCATGGCCTGCCTTGGAAATGAGGTTCGGGAAGAGCGGTGGCGGGTTTGGCCCGCTAGGCCACATCGATCAGGTGGTCGGCCACGTACGGGTTGTTCCTGCGCTCCTCGCCAAAGGTGGAGACGGGCCCATGGCCGGGCACGAAGGTGACGTCTTCGCCCAGCGGCCACAGATGGGTGCGGATCGAGCGGATCAGGTCGGCGTGGTTGCCGCGCGGAAAGTCGGTGCGGCCGATCGAGCCGGCGAACAGCACATCGCCCACGATGGCAAGCCGGTTGGCGCGCGAGAAAAACACCACGTGGCCGGGCGTGTGGCCCGGGCAGTGGTAGACCTCCAGCGTCTCGCTGCCGAACTGCACGGTGTCGCCCGTGTCCAGCCAGCGCTGCGGCTCGAAGATCTCGGCATGGCCAAAGCCGAAGCGGCGCGTCTGCTCGGGCAGTTGCTCGATCCAGAAGCGCTCGTCCTCGTGCGGCCCCTCGATCGGGATCCCAAGCTCGCGCGCGAGCGACGCGGCGCCCGCGCAATGGTCCACATGGCCGTGGGTGAGGAAGATCTTCTCCAGTGTCACGCCGTGCTCTTTGACCGCGGCATGGATGCGGTCAAGGTCGCCGCCGGGATCGGTCACCGCGGCGCGGCCGGTGGTCTCGTCGATCAGCAGCGCGCAGTTCTGCTGGAAGGGCGTCACGGGAATCAATAGGACTTGCATGGAGCGGAATTCAGGAGGGGGAACGCGGGAGATCGCGAAAGCCGCGGAAGCCGCGAGCGCCTGATGCGCCACAATTGGCGCAACCGCCGGGACGGCCCGCGATTGGAATCGTCCCCGCATTGTAGCGTCGGGCACACTGGAACGTACTTCTCCCGGCAGCGCGGCCAGGACATGAAGCCATGCGGGCATCACACCGCGAAAGCCTTGCCAGGACTGGCATTGCGCCCGACCGCCGCCGAATCGGGTACGGTTTTTGCCGCGTGTTACAGACAATTCGTAACATAATCAAGGCCATAGGTGTAACTGCGTGATGCTAGACTCCCGCGATGTCTTGGTTACCCCCCTATTTTTCCCGCCCCGGGCGGATCGTCCGCCTGTGCCTGCACGCCACGTGCGCGCTGGCGCTGGCCGCCTGTGCGATCCCGCCGGCGGATGAAGGGCAGGAGGGCATGCCCACTGCCGCCACCCCGGGAAGTGCCAAGGCTGCCAAGCCGGGCAAGACGGCAAAGGGCGACAAGAACGGCGACAAAACCGGCGGCAAGAATGGCAAGGCCGATGATGCCGCCAGGGGCGAGGCGACCGATCATGCCCAGAAAGACAACGGTAACGGCTGGGGCCTGTTCCGCTGGGGCGGCGGCAACGATGCGCTGGGCGAGGGCGCCGGCCAGGGCTCGCTGGAAGGCTTGCGGCCCGATCTGGGCTCCTTCGAGCAGCGTGGCCTGGCATCCTGGTATGGCAAGGGCTTCCATGGCCGCAAGACCGCCAATGGCGAGCGCTTCGACATGCGTGCGATGACCGCCGCGCATCCCTCGCTGCCGCTCGACAGCTGGGTGCTGGTGCGCAACCTGCGTAACGGCAAGGTCGCGGTGGTTCGCATCAACGATCGCGGGCCGTATCACAGCAACCGCGTCCTCGATGTCTCCTACGGCGCCGCCAAGCGCCTCGGCTTCACCGACCACGGCTCGACGCAGGTGGAGATCCGGCGCCTGTCGCGCTCCGAGGTGGCGGCGCTGGGGCCACAGATCACGCCGGGCGACGACGAGGCGGGCGATGGCGGCGACGATGCCTCCACCGTTTCCGAGATGGCCGACAATCCCGCCAGGCCGGCGCGCACGGCCCGCAAGGCGCGCAAGCCTGCCACCACCAAGCGCAAGAGCCGCTGAGCCGGGGCGCGGACCATGCAGCCCTGCCAGGTCCGCGAGGCCGACGGCGCCAGCCTCGCGCTTGTCTCCAACTTACTCCGTGGCTTCGTCGTCCGCGCCACCCTCGGCGCGCTGCGCCAGCGCCAGCCGGTACAGCGCATCCGTTGGCGCGCCGGTAATGGCGGCGGCAAGCTTGGCGGCCCGCTTGGCCGGCAACTCGGCCAGCAGCAGGCCCAGCACCTGCTGGGCGCGGGCGTCGGGCAGGCCGGCATCCGCCGCCGTGGGCGCGGCCCCTTCCACCACCAGCACGAACTCGCCCTTGGCGCGCGACGGATCGGCGGCCAGCCAGGCCGGCGCCTCGCTCACGGGCAGCACCTTGATTTCCTCGAACAGCTTGGTCAGCTCACGGCCAATCAGCAGCCGCCTGCCGGCCGGCAGCGCGGCGGCCAGCGCCGCCAGCGTGTCGGCGATGCGGTGCGGCGCCTCATACACCACCCAGGCATGGTCCAGCGTGGCCAGCCCGGCGATGGCGTCGGCGCGCGCACGCGCCTTGGGCGGCAGGAAACCGGCAAAGGTGAAACGGCCGTCACCGCTGTCGAGCATCGCGCCCGCCACCGACAACGCGGCCACCGTCGCGCTCGGGCCGGGCAGCGGCACCACCGCGTGGCCCGCGGCGCGCGCCGCTTCCACCAGCCGCGCGCCCGGATCCGAGATGCCGGGCGTGCCCGCATCGGACACATAGGCGATGCGCTCGCCGGCCGCCAGCCGCGCGTTGATGCGCTCGGCCGCTTCGCGCTCGTTATGCTCGTGCACCGCCAGCAAAGGGCGATGCAGCCCCACGCGCGTGAGCAGTTGCCCGGTGTTGCGGGTGTCCTCGCAGGCCACGGCGTCGACCAGGCCGAGCACGTGCAGCGCCCGCAGCGAGAGATCGGCCAGGTTGCCGATCGGGGTGGCCACCACATACAGGGTGCCGGACGGGTAGGACTGGCCGGCCGCCAGGGAGATCCAGTCAGTCATGCTTGAGAACTTCCGTTGAAACCATCATTCAAATCCACGATGTCGCCGACGCAGGCGCGGGGAGCCCGGGCCGAGTCGCGCGCGCTGGACTACCTGCAAAGGCAGGGCCTGGCGCTCGTGGTTCGCAATTATCGCTGCAAAGGCGGCGAGATCGACCTGATCATGCGCGAGGCCGACGGCACGCTGGTGTTTGTCGAGGTGCGCCAGCGCGCCAGCCGTGCTTATGGCGGTGCGGCGGCCAGCGTCACGCCCGCCAAGCAGCGGCGCATCCTGCTGGCGGCGGCGCATTACCTGGCGGCGCAGGCAGGGCAGGGCTTCGAGCCGCGCTGCCGGCTGGATGTGGTCGCGCTGGAGCCGGGCCGCCTCGAATGGATCCGCGATGCGTTCGATGCTGGCGCGGCGCAATGAAGCGGCAGGCAGCCCAGGCGCCTGCGTCATAATGCAGCGGTATCTTGCGGCGCATGCCGTATTTGAAAAGCGTTTGAAAACAAGAAGGCCGATCGAGCCATGCATATCGATAGCATCCAGCAGCATTTCTTCGACAGCGCGGAGACCAAGCGCCAGGCCGCCACGGTGATGGCGCCGCACATCGCCGCGGCGATCGAGCGCCTGGTTGGCGCGCTCACCAGCGGCAACAAGATCCTGGCCTGCGGCAACGGTGGGTCCGCCGCCGATGCCCAGCATTTCGCGGCCGACCTGATCGGCCGCTTCGAGCGCGAGCGCCCGGGCCTGGCGGCGATTGCGCTGACCACCGACAGCTCCATCCTCACCGCCATCGGCAATGACTACGATTTCAGCGTGGTGTTCTCCAAGCAGGTGGAGGCGCTCGGCCAGCCGGGCGACGTGCTGCTCGCCATGTCCGCCTCCGGCAACGCCGCCAACGTGATCGCCGCGGTGCTGGCCGCCAAGCAGCGCGACATGAGCGTGGTGGCGCTGACCGGCCAGGGCGGGGGCGAGCTTGCCGGCCTGCTCGACGAATTCGACGTACACCTGTGCGTGCCCAGCGAGCGCGCGGCGCGCATCCAGGAAGTGCACCTGTTGACCCTGCATTGCCTGTGCGACGGCATCGACGAAGCGTTGCTGGGCGAGGGGTAAGGCCCGCGCCCACCCAAGCCCGCCGCGCGGCGCAGCCGCCTTTTGCCAACACCGTTTTTTTGCCCCACCGCTTTCAGCAAGGACCGCATGACGACTCTGCCCAACCCGCGTGAATCCCGCGCCGCCCGGCTGACCGGGCACCTGCCACGCCTGGCCCGCACCGCCGCCATGATGGCGGCCCTGACCGTCGCGGCCACGCAGCTCGCCGGCTGCTTTCCGGTCATCGCTGCCGGC
Source organism: Cupriavidus sp. UME77 (assembly GCF_014170355.1). Classification (NCBI taxonomy): domain Bacteria; kingdom Pseudomonadati; phylum Pseudomonadota; class Betaproteobacteria; order Burkholderiales; family Burkholderiaceae; genus Cupriavidus; species Cupriavidus sp. UME77. The sequence continues at coordinate 22,900 of NZ_LZZU01000046.1, read as the reverse complement.
ATGGCCAGCGGCGTGACCATGGCCACCGACCGCCGGCCCACCGCTACCCAGACCATCGACCGCGGCCTGCAGCTCGAAGCCGAGAACACCTTGAACTCGCGCTACAACGGCCAGGCCCGCGTGAGCGTGACGGTCTTCAACCGCAAGGTGCTGCTGACCGGCGAAGCCAAGGACAACACGGTCAAGCAGCAGATCGAGCAATACGTAAAGGGCCTGCCCAATGCGCGCGAGGTGGTCAACGAGCTCGAGATCATCTCGTCACCGTCGTTTGCCACCCAAAGCCAGGACACCTTTATCACCAGCAAGGTCAAGACCATGCTGGTCACTGCCGATGGCGTGCCCTCGAACTCGATCAAGATCGTCACCGAGAAGGGCGTCGTCTACCTGCTCGGCGTGGTCACGCCGCCCGAGGGCGAGCGCGCCACCGATGTGGCGCGCAATGCCAGCGGCGTGGTCAAGGTGGTCAAGGCCTTCGACTATGTGACCGAAGCCGAGGCGGCCAGGCTCGACGCTGCCGCCACCGGGCGGACCGCGCCGACAGACGCAGCGCCCGCCACACCTGGTACGCCCGCACCGGTGCAGTCGGCGCCTGCGCAAACCGCACCCGACGCCGCCAGCGGCGCCACGACCAGCCCGGTGGCATCGCCCGTTGCCTCGCCGGTGGCATTGCCGCCCGGCCGTAACCTGCCCTGAACGGCCAGGCGCGAAAGGCGGCCCGCCAGGCTCCCGCCTTTCGCGCAGCGCCCGCCGACTCTGCGGGCTGCTGCCGTCCGCCGCCCGCACCTGACAGCAGCCGGCGCAGTTCGATCTGCGGATTTCGCATCACATGCGCGCGCTGCGCTGTGCTAGGGTTGGCACGCCCTCGCGGCGCGACCCCCGGAGCGAACACCATGAACCAGACCCCCACACCAGCTGCCCTGACTGCGGCGCTAATGGCGCTGACGTTGCTGGCCTTGCCAGCCTGCGCGCGCGCGCAGGCGCCCGGCGCCACCGCGCTGCAGGCACGCAACTGGGCCGCCGCCTGCGCCGGCTGCCACGGCCCGGCCGGCCGCGCGCCTGCGGGCAGCGTGGTGCCGGCACTCGCCGGGCGCAGCCAGTCCGAACTGGTCCGCCAGATGCAGGACTTCAAGCAAGGCAAGCGCGAAGCCACCGTGATGCAGCAGATCGCCAAGGGCTACAGCGACCAGCAGATCGAGGCCATCGCGGGCTGGTTCGCCGCCGTGCGCTAACCCTGCAACCCGGCAAGGAGATTTCCAGATGCAACGACGTGAGTTTCTCGGCGCGCTGGCCGGCACGGCCATGTTCGGCACGCTCGGCGCGCGGGCCGCGACCCGCAAGGCAAAGGTGGTGGTGGTGGGCGGCGGTTATGGCGGCGCCACTGCCGCGCGCTACCTGCGCGAATGGAGCGCCCAGGGCATCGAGGTCACGCTGGTCGAGCCCAACGCCAGCTTTGTGTCCTGCCCGCTGTCCAACCTGGTGCTCGCCGGCAGCAAGCGCATCGACGACATCACCTTGTCCTACGATGCGCTGGCAAAGCGCCACGGCGTCAAGGTCGTGCGCGACCATGTCAGCGCGATCGACGCCGCGCGCCGCGAGGTACGCCTGGCGGGCGGCGGCACGCTCACCTACGACAAGCTGGTGCTCTCGCCCGGCGTGGACGTGCTCTGCGGCGAGATCCCGGGCCTCGCCCAGCCCGGCGGCGACCAGATCCTGCACGCCTGGAAGGCCGGCCCGCAAACGGTGGGCCTGCGCCGCCAGCTGGAGGCCATGCGCGACGGCGGCACCTTCGCCATCAGCATTCCGCTGGCGCCGTATCGCTGCCCGCCTGGCCCCTATGAGCGCGCCTGCCTGGTCGCGGACTATTTCACCCGGGCCAAGCCGCGCAGCAAGGTGCTGATCCTTGACGCCAATCCCGACGTCACCTCCAAGGCAGCGCTGTTCAAGCAGGTCTGGGCCACGCGCTACCAGGGCATGGTCGAGTACCGGCCGCAGTACAACGCCGTCGATGTGGACCCTGTCACCCGCACGCTCAAGTTCGAGGTGCAGGACGACGAGCGCGCCGACGTGCTCAACCTGCTGCCACCGCAGCGGGCCGGGGCCATCGCCGTTGCAAGCGGGCTGGCCACTGCCAACGGCCGCTGGTGCGAGGTCGATTTCCTCACCTTCGAATCCAAGGCCGCGCCCAATATCCACGTGCTGGGCGATGCCATCCAGATTGCGCCGCTGATGCCCAAGTCGGGCCATATGGCCAACCAGCATGGCAAGGTGGCGGCCGCCGCCATCGTGTCGCTGCTAGCCGGCCACGCGCCCAACCCCGAGCCGCTGTACAACAACACCTGCTACAGCTTCACCTCCGAGCGCGAGGCCATCCATGTCGCCAGCGTGCATCGCTACGATGCCGCGCAGAAGACCATGGTCACGGTGCCCGGGTCAGGCGGGCTGTCGGCGGCGCCGAACGCGCTGGAAGGCACCTATGCGCAGGCATGGGCGGATGCCATCTGGGCCGACATGCTGGGCTGAAGGCGGTCCGCGGCAGTCACGATCTGCGCTGTCGTGCTGGAAAACACCACGGGCCTCGCTTCAAGTGGTTCCTAGCTGAGCCACCCCTCTCCCCGGCCCTCTCCCCCTGAGGGGAGAGGGAGAGACAGCCTTCGCCATGGCGCGCGGCTATGGCCCGTTCAGCGGCTTCGGTACGCGAAGGGGTAAACACTATATGCGCAATTACGCATATACGAATATATTGAACGGCATGGATGAGATGGATCGCGTGTTCGAGAAAGTGTCGGGGTATTTCAGCCTGCTGGCAGAGCCCACCAGGCTGAAGATCCTGCACGCCCTGTGCGATGGCGAGAAGCCGGTGGGCACCGTGGTGGAGACGGTGGGATCGTCGCAGACCAATGTGTCGCGCCATCTCACCGCGATGTACCGCGCGGGCGTGCTGTCGCGCCGCAAGGAGGCCAACCTCGTGTTCTACGCCATCGAGGACGAGAGCGTGATCGAGCTGTGCCGCACGGTCTGCGTGCAGGTCGCCAGCCGGCTGGAAGACAGCGCTTTGCCAGCAAGCATGGTCGATCGCTTCATGCCGCAGGCCACCCCGGCACCGCGTCGGCGCAGCCGCTGAGCAGCTCGCACCAAGGTTTGACGGCAGCCGTCCGCTTGCGCGGGCGCTGACCCACAACAGGTTCGCCGACGGCGCCGCTGGCGCCGCACGCGCAAGCCGGAGGAGACCGCAGTGCCGGAACAGAGCCGCCCCGGGCGCATCGTGCGTGCGCCGGAGCATTTCGTCAGCGCCTCGCTGCAGCAGGACATCATGCAGCATGGCGTAGGCGCGTCCGACAGCCCTCGCCGCGACTTCCTGCGCAAGAGCTTCCTGGGCGCCGCAGCCGCGCTGGCCGCCGGCGTTGCCGGCCGGGCCGGCGCAGCGGATGGCGCTGCCGGCGACGACGCTATCCTCACCCCGCAGCCCTGGGCCACCACGCTCGGCCAGCCGGTTGCCGCGCATCCCTACGGCCAGCCGTCACCGTTCGAGAAAAACCTGGTGCGCCGCGAGTCGCCAGGCCTGACGCGGGTATCGGCGGCCTCGGTATCCTTTGCCCCGCTGCAAGGCTTCTTCGGCATCATCACGCCCAACGGCCTGCACTTCGAGCGGCATCATCAAGGCTGGCAAGACATCGATCCGGCCCGCCACCGCCTGATGATCAACGGCCTGGTGAAGGCGCCACGCGTCTACACCATGGACGACCTGATGCGCCTGCCCGCGGTGTCGCGCATGCACTTCATCGAGTGCGGGGCCAATACCGGCATGGAGTGGGGCAACGTGGCGGTGCCCACGGTGCAATACACCCACGGCATGCTGTCGTGCTGCGAGTTCACCGGCGTGCCGCTCAAGGTCCTGCTCGACGATGCCGGCGCGGACTTCAAGCGCGGGCACTATCTGCTGGCCGAAGGCGGCGACGGTTCAGGCATGACCCGCACCATCCCGATGGCGCTGGCCGACGAGATCATCGTCGCCTGGGGCATGAACGGCGAGATGCTGCGCCCCGAAAACGGCTACCCGCTGCGGCTGGTGGTGCCCGGCGTGCAGGGCGTGTCGTGGGTGAAGTGGCTGCGCCGGCTGGAGCTCGGCGACCAGCCGTGGAACACCAAGGACGAAACCGTGCACTACGTGGACATGATGCCCGACGGCATGCTGCGCCAGTACACCTCGATCCAGGAGTGCAAGTCCGTCATCACCACGCCCTCCGGCGGGCAACAGCTGGTGGGGCGCGGCTTCTACAACATCAGCGGGCTGGCGTGGTCCGGGCGCGGGCGCGTGAAACGCGTCGATGTGTCCGTCGACGGCGGGCGCAACTGGCGCACCGCGAGGCTGGAAACGCCCGTGCTGTCCAAATGCCTGACGCGCTTCAACCTGGACTGGGTGTGGGACGGCTCCCCCGCCATCCTGCAGAGCCGCGCCATCGACGAGACCGGCTACGTGCAGCCCCGCCTGGCGCAACTGCGCGCGGTGCGGGGTGCGCGCTCGATCTATCACAACAACGCCATCCAGAGCTGGCAGGTGGCCGATGGCGGCGAGGTCTCCAATGTCCACGTTGACTAACTTGCCCGATGCCGGGCGCGCGGCAATACTCGCCTGTGCCGCCGCGCTATGCGTGCAAGTGGCGATGGCCGCCGCTCCGGCTGACAATGCGCGTGCGGCGCTCGGCCGCACTGCCACGCCGGCCGAGCTCAAGGCCTGGGATATCGATGTGCGCCCCGACTTCCAGGGCCTGCCCAAGGGCAGCGGCACGGTGTCGCAGGGACAAACCATCTGGGACGGCAAATGCGCCTCGTGCCATGGTGACTTCGGTGAGTCCAACGAGGTGTTCTCGCCCATCGTCGGCGGCACCAGCGCCGGCGATATCCGGCGTGGCCGGGTGGCCTCGCTGACCGGCAACCAGCCGTACCGCACCACGCTGATGAAGGTCAGCACGGTCAGCACCCTGTGGGACTACATCCACCGTGCGATGCCGTGGAACGCGCCCCGGAGCTTGTCCGCCGACGACGTCTACGCGGTCACGGCCTACCTGCTCAACCTGGGCGATATCGTGCCGGCGGACTTTACGCTGTCGGATGGCAATATCGCCGAGGTGCAGAAAAAAATGCCGAACCGCAATGGCATGACCCTGCAGCACGGCCTGTGGCCCGGGCGGGGCCAGGCGGATACGCGCAATACGGCGTGCATGAAGGATTGCACGCCCACGGTCAAGATCGTGTCGACCATGCCGGCCTATGCCCGCGATGCCCACGGCGACCTGGCGGCGCAACAGCGCACCGTAGGGCCCACGCGCGGCTGGGCGGCCGGCGGTGGCGCCAGCGCACCCGCGGCCGCCATCCCGGCAACCCCGGCCACACCCGGCGAGACGGCGGGTGCGAAGCTGGCCAGCCAGTACCAGTGCATGGCCTGCCACGCCACCGATCGCAAGCTGGTCGGCCCGAGCTTTGCCGAGGTCGCGCGCAAGTACAAGGGGCAGGATGCGCAGGACGCGCTCGCCCACAAGATCCGGGCGGGCGGGCAGGGCGCCTGGGGCAGCATGCCGATGCCGCCCCAGGCGCAGATTCCCGATTCCGACCTGCGCACCGTGGTGGGGTGGATTCTTGAGGCAAAATAGCGGACTGGCCGCCCCGTGGCGCGGCCAGCGCGCCGCCGCGCCGGCCGTGCCGACAGGCAACACTGGCAGCGAGCGGGCTTTTCGCCGTCCCCACGGCTCTTCAAAGTTCGGAGCATATCCATGAAGCAGTTTGTCATCGCAACGCTGATGCTGGCTTGCGCCGCCTCGGCCAACGCTGCAGTCGATGCCGCCAAGGCCCAGGAAATCGCCAACAAGAACGCCTGCATGGGCTGCCACCAGGTCGACAAGAAGCTGGTTGGCCCGGCCTACAAGGACGTGGCGGCCAAGTACAAGGGCGACAAGAACGCGCTGGCAACGCTGACCAAGAAGGTCAAGAGTGGTGGTGCTGGCGTCTGGGGCCCGGTGCCGATGCCCGCCAATGCCGCTTTGAGCGACGCCGACCTGAAGACGGTCGTGGAGTGGGTGCTGGCAGGCGCCCCGGCCAAGTAAGCACAGCCAGGGCAAGCCCTGCCCGGACCGGTTACGGCTTCGGGACCAAAGGGGCGCCGCTGGCGCCCCTGTGCGAGGGCGGCAATGCACCGCCCGCTGCGGCGCGAAAAAGGCGCGGCAGGCCAACAGAAAACCAAGCCGGAACGGAAAACGCAGGAGAAGAGGAAACAATGCATTCAAAACGACGAGACGTATTGCGGGTCACCTCCGTGCTCGCACTGATGGCCGCCACCGGCCTGATCAGCAAGGCGCAGGCGGCGGAGTGGAACAAGACCGCCTTCGACGGCAAGAGCGTGGCCGACGTCATCAAGGCGTTTGGCGGCAGCGGCACCGAGAAGAGCACCGCTATTGTCTTTACCGCCCCCGACATCGCCGAGAACGGCGCCGTGGTGCCGGTCGCCGTGACCAGCAACATCCCTGGCACCGAGCAGATCGCCATCCTGGTGGAAAAGAATCCCAACACGCTGGCAGCGGATTTCATCATCCCGGCCGGCACCGAGCCCTTCGTCTCCACGCGGGTGAAGATGGGCCAGACCTCGATGGTGTACGCCGCCGTCAAGGCCGGCGGCAAATGGTACGTGGCGTCCAAGGAAATCAAGGTGACGCTGGGTGGCTGCGGCGGCTGAGGCCACGCTCCCATCCACCCAAGCGGATTTCCCGCCCCACCATTACCTGAAAGAGGAAAGAACATGGCAGACCCGATGCGCGTACGTGCCGCCGAGAGCGGCGGTGTGGTCGACGTCAAGATCCTGATGAAGCACGACATGGAAACCGGCCAGCGCAAGGACGCGTCCGGCAAGATCATTCCCGCCTGGCATATCCAGAGCGTGACGGCACAGTGCAAAGGCAAGGACGTATTCCAGGCCCAGTTCGGCCCGGCGGTATCCAAGGATCCCTTCCTGAACTTCAAGTTCAAGGGCGGCGCCAAGGGCGACAAGGTCACCGTGACCTGGGTCGACAACCGCGGTGACAAGCGGACCGACGAAGCGACCATTTCCTGATCGGACCGGGTACGGGCCGGTACCGGCCAGGCCGAGCGGGCAGCGGCATCCTCTGCTATGGTTCAGGTCGAATGTCGGGCCCGGGCCGGCGCATGGTGCGCGCGGGGGCGCGACCGGAAGGATAGCAATCATGCGGCGAGCATTTATTCGAGCAACGGCGGCGCTGGCGGCGATCGGCTTGACTGCCAAGGCGGCGGCGCAAGCGGCGCCGGTGGCTGCCGGCAAGGGCGGGCGCGTCAAGGTGGTCTACCAGCTGTCCGAAGGCACGGACCAGGCGGTGCGAGCCATGGCCAACCTGCGCAACCACCTGAACGCCGCGCCGGATACCAAGATCGTGGTGGTGGCGTTTGGCTACGGCGTGGACTTCATCGTGGAAGGCGCGCGTGACGCGCGCGGCAACACCTTCGAGGCGGCGGTCGGCGCGCTGGCCAGTTCCGGCGTCGAGTTCCGCGTTTGCCGCAATACGCTCATGGCGCGCAAGATTCCGGAGTCCAGCCTGCTGATGGAGGCCAAGGTGGTACAGGCTGGCGTGGTGGAAGTGGCCAAACTGCAGTTCGACGAAGGCTATGCCTACATCAAGCCGTAAATGCACGTTGCAAGCAGACAGGTTGTAAGCTGACAGGTTGTAAGCAGCACCCGCGCAAGAGCCGGCCCGCACCGGGCGCCAATAACGGGAAGACAAGCCATAAGATGGGCCCGCGCGGCCTGGCGCCACACGGCGGCAGGCCCCGGAGGCCCCGAGGAGAAGCCCCATGAAAACGATCAGACGCCGCCACACCGGCGCCGCGCTGGCGCTGGCCGGCACCGTGGCGCTTGCCGCCGCGGCGGTGCACGCCCAGGGCAGCACCGCCGAGGAAATCGCCAAGTACCGGCAGATGCTCGCCGAGGGCAACCCCGCAGAACTATGGGAAGCCGCCGGCGAGGAACTCTGGAAAAAGCCCGCCGGCCCCAAGAACGCCTCGCTCGAGCAATGCGACCTGGGCAAGGGCCCCGGCGTGACCAAGGGCGCCTACGCCGAGTTGCCGCGCCTGTTCAAGGACACCGGGCGCGTGATGGACCTGGAGCAACGCCTGGCCTACTGCCGCGTGACGCTGCAGGGCCTGACCCAGGAAGAGGCCCTGAAGAATCCCTTCGCCTCCACCGGCAAGCCCTCCGACATCGAGCGCCTGGTGGCCTTCGTGGCCGGCGAGTCGCGCGGCGTCAAGATGAACGTGGAGCTGAACCATCCCGAAGAAAAGCGCGTGTACGCCCTCGGCCAGAAGATGTTCTTCTACCGTGGCGGTGCCTACGACTTCGCCTGCGCCACCTGCCACGCCGTGGACGGCCAGCGCATCCGCCTGCAAGAACTGCCCAACCTGCTGACCAAGCAAGGCGCGCAAGCCGCGTACACCACGTGGCCCGCCTATCGCGTCTCGCAGGGCGAGGTACGCTCGATGCAGCACCGCCTCTATGACTGCCTGCGCCAGCAGCGCTTTCCCGAACCCGCCTATGGCTCCGACGTGATCACCGCGCTGAGCCTGTTCCTCGCCAGGAACGCAAACGGCGGCACTTATGACGGTCCGGCCATGAAGCGCTGAGGCAAGGGAGAGCAGAGATGAAACAAGCGCATAAATACGCACAAGGCACGCTGGCCACGGTCGCCATGCTGGCCTGCATGGCTGGCATGGCTCACGCGGAAGACAGCGCCAAGCCGGCCAAGGCCACAAAGCCTGCGAACGTCACCGCCAAGGTCGCCGCCGTCAGCGACGCCGACATGAAGAAGCTGATCGAAAGCTCCTTCACCTCCAAGGGCCCGGCCACGGTCGAAGGCGTGCTCGATCGCGACGCCATGCAGAAGGCTTGCAGCGACTACCCCGACCGCTCCAAGGTGCCAGCCGCGGTGGCCAGGAAGATCGAGGCCGCCGAACTCAAGCAGATCAAGTACCCCGCCGACAAGCAATGGCTGGGCGACTGGAAGGAAGGCGAGAAGACCGCCCAGAACGGGCGCGGCATGCAGTTTTCCGATGCTGTCGGCAGCCCCAACGGCGCCAACTGCTATGCCTGCCACCAGATGACCAAGGCCGAGATCTCGTTTGGCAATATCGGCCCGTCGTTGTACCAGTACGGCAAGCTGCGCGGCGACTCCGAGGCCGTGCTCAAGTACACCTGGGGCAAGATCTGGGATTCCAGCGCGTTCGCGGCCTGCTCCAACATGCCGCGCTTCGGGCACAAGGGCATTCTCACCGAGCAGCAGATCCGCGACGTGATGGCGCTGCTGCTGGACCCGGCCTCGCCGGTCAACCAGTAAGGCTGCGCGATGACACCCAGCCGCATGGCAGGCTCCCTGCGGCGCGCGCGCGTGCTGCTGCTTGCCGCAGTGGCCTGGAGCGGCGCGGCCGCCGCGCTGGAGGTAGGCGACACCGTGCGCCTGCCACCGGTGCAGTTGCTCGACGGCCGGGTCCTGACACCCGCCGACCTGGCTGGCAGGCCGCTGGTGGTGGAAGTCTGGGCATCGTGGTGCCCCTTCTGCGCACTGCAGAACCCGCGCCTGCAAAAACTCTTCGAGAGCACCGGCGGCGCGCGCGGCGGGCTGCAGGTGCTTGCGGTCAGCATCGACAAGGACCCTCGCGACGCCACCGCCTACATCGCGAAGCACCGCTACACCTTCCCCGCCGCGATGGACACGCCGGCGCTGCGCGCCGCGCTCGGCAAGCGCCGCGGCCTGCCCGAGCTGTATGTGATCGACGCCCACGGCAAGGTCGTGCAGAAGGAGGTGGGCGAGATGCTGGAAGAGGAAGTCGCGGCGCTGGCCAGGTACGCCACGCCAACGCAGAAGTAGCCGTATCGGCCGCATCAACCACATCGGCCACACCGGCCACATTGGCCACACCGGCCACATTGGCCACAAGATGCCGGGTCGCAAGAGCCTGACACCGGCGCATGACATGCACAGGACGAGACAATGAACCGACGCGAGTTCCTGCAGGTGCTGGCTATCGCCGGCGCCGGCGGCATGACCTTTCCCGCCACCGACGCGCAAGCCGCGCAGGCCGCCGGCAAGCTCTATGACGTGCCGCGCTTCGGCAATGTGCACCTGCTGCATTTCACCGATTGCCACGCACAGCTGCGCCCGCTGCATTTCCGCGAGCCCAACGTCAACCTCGGCGTGGGCGACTACGCGGGCAAGCCGCCGCACCTCGTCGGGCAGGCCTTCCTGCGCCACTACGGCATCGCCCCCGGCAGCGCGCAGGCCCACGCCTTCACCTATCTCGATTTCACCGAAGCCGCGCGCCGCTACGGCAAGGTTGGCGGCTTCGCCCACCTCGCCACGCTGGTCAAGCAGCTCAAGGCCGGGCGGCCCGGCGCGCTGCTGCTCGACGGCGGCGACACCTGGCAGGGCTCCGCCACCGCGTTGTGGACGCGTGGGCAAGACATGGTCGACGCCGCGCTGGCGCTGGGCGTGGACGTGATGACCCCGCACTGGGAGATGACGCTCGGCGCCGAGCGCGTCACCGAGATCGTCGAGCGCGACTTCAAGGGCAAGGTCGCCTTCCTCGCGCAGAACATCAAGACCAACGACTTCGGCGATCCCGTCTTCGACCCCTACGTGATCCGCGAGATGAACGGCGTGCCGGTGGCCATCATTGGCCAGGCGTTCCCCTACACGCCAATCGCCAACCCGCGCTACTTCACGCCCGACTGGACCTTCGGCATCCAGGAAGAAAACCTGCAGCAGGTCATCGACCAGGCGCGCGGCAAGGGCGCGCAAGTGGCCGTGCTGCTGTCGCACAACGGCATGGACGTGGACCTCAAGCTCGCCTCGCGCGTGCGCGGGCTCGACGCTATCCTCGGCGGCCACACGCACGACGGCATGCCGGCGCCGGTGCCAGTCAGCAACGCCGGGGGCACCACGCTGGTCACCAACGCCGGCTCCAACGGCAAGTTCCTCGGCGTGCTCGACTTCGACGTCAAGGGCGGCAAGGTCGGCGGCTTCCGCTACCGCCTGTTGCCGGTCTTCGCCAACTACCTCGCCGCCGATCCCGCCATGGACGCGCTCATCGCCAAGGTGCGCGCGCCGTACGAGAAGCAACTCGGCGAAGTGCTGGCGCGCAACAGCGGCCTGCTATATCGCCGCGGCAATTTCAACGGCACGTTCGACCAGTTGATCCTGGACGGCCTGATGGACGTGCAGGGCGCCGAGATCGCCTTCTCGCCGGGCTTTCGCTGGGGCACCACGCTGCTGCCCGGGCAGGCCATCACCATGGAACACCTGATGGACCAGACCGCCATCACGTATCCCCACACCACCGTCACCGCGATGAGCGGCGAGACCATCAAGACCATCCTCGAAGACGTGGCCGACAACCTGTTCAACCCCGACCCCTACTACCAGCAAGGCGGCGACATGGTGCGCGTGGGCGGCCTGCAATACACCATCGACCCCACCGCGTCGATGGGAAAACGCATCACCGAAATGCGTCTCAAGGGCCAGCCCATCGACGCCGCCAAGACCTACAAGGTAGCCGGCTGGGCACCCGTCTCGGAAGACGCCCGCCAGAGCGGCAGCCCGCCGATCTGGGACCTGATGGCCCAGTGGCTGCGCGCCTCCGGCGAGGTCACCGCCCGCCCGTTGAACCTGCCGACGGTGCGCGGCATGACCGGCAACGCAGGCATGGCAACGTGATTGAACAGCCGCGAAAAACTGAGCTACAATCGTTCGTCACGGGCCGATAGCTCAGCTGGGAGAGCGCTGCGTTCGCAATGCAGAGGTCGGGAGTTCGATCCTCCTTCGGTCCACCAGGATTCGCAGTACAAGACAACGCACTACGTTTAACGACGTAGTGCGTTTTTTGTTTTGGAGTACGGCATTCCCTGATGCGCCCGCAGGGCGCACGTCGTTCTCACGGCTCACCGCGGTTACTCGCGGCGCGTCTTTTGCGAAACCGGGACCACCGACGGATTTGCGGCCGTGGGTGACGGGGCGGACGGCGCTGGGGATGGCTTGATCTGAGGGACGGGCGCATGCGGCAACCGCACGGGTGCGATGCCCTCGGATCCCAGCAGCACCTGGCCGTTGTCATAGCCGGTGGAGACGGCTTCGAGGTAACCCTGCGCAAACGTCTGCTCTGGCGTGACCAAAGACTGGACCGGTGCGGGCGGCTGGGCATAGGCGATGCTGTTCGCGCACAGCGCGAGCACCCGCATCAACAGGACTCCTCGGCGCAGCGTTCGCATCGCTGCCTGCATGCGCGAGCAGGGCCGGCTCTCTCGTGGTTCATGGCGGTTGATCTTCATGACGGTTCTCCAAAGGAGCGATGGCTCCAGGTGGGACGGTGGGAACGTGGAAGGAAACGAGCATCGGCGCCGCGCTCTGAACCCTTAACCGCATGGACCATGCCACCCGCCTGGCGGCGCCAATAGCGCCGGCGTCGCCACTTTTTCGGGTAAACCTGTTGGAGAACGACAGACACGCATGCTGGCCGCGGTTGGGCAGGACACAACATGCGATCGATGAAAGCGAGAGGCGTTTACCCCGGGCTGTGGATAACCTGGCAAAAACCTGGGGATAAGCAGGCAGGAAAGCTGTGCCCCGGCTGGGGGTGGGTTGTGGGGCGTATACGAACAACTTCGAGGCGGTTTTTTCCCGCCACGTATACGTCCAATAGATATCCCGCGAGATCAGGGTATTCCCTAGGGCTTATCCCATCCGCAAGTCATTGAGCGGAAAGGGAAAAACCGGCTTATCCACGGAAAAACGGGCCGTTTACCTACTACTACTATATTGGTATACGTAAACAATAAAGAAAGACATAAGGCAACCATTGCGCCGGACGTATACGTTGCCCGCCTTTGTTGCAGCGCTTCGCACGTATACCTGCACGGGCATCCTCGCCAGCAGGTATACGTGTTGGCGTCGCGTGCTGCCATCGCCTGCCCGACGTTTACCTCACCTTCGCGGCACCTTGAACGCTTGCCTTGCTCGCAAGGCTTCCTCACGCGTTGCACAGCCTTCCCGGTGATCGTTGACCAGGCCCATGGCCTGCATCAGCGCGTACATCGTGGTGGGGCCGACAAAGCGCCAGCCGCGTTTCTTCAGGTCCTTGGACAGCGCGGTGGATTCCGGCGAGATGGCCATGGTGCGCAGCACTTCCGGCGTCAGGAGCTTGGGGCGGCTGGCCGGATCGGGCTCGAAGCGCCAGAAGTACGCGGCCAGCGACGGCTCCGTCTCCAGCAGTTCCAGGGCGCGCTGCGCGTTGTTGATCGCCGCCTCGATCTTGCCGCGGTGCCGCACGATGCCGGCGTCGCCCAGCAGCCGCTGGATATCGCGTTCGCCGAAGCGGGCCACCTTTTCAATCTCGAAGTTGGCGAAGGCGCGGCGAAACGCCTCGCGCTTGCGCAGGATGGTGAGCCAGCTCAGGCCAGCCTGGAAACCTTCCAGGCATAGCTTCTCGAACAGGCGCCGGTCGTCGTCGACGGGAAAGCCCCATTCGTTGTCGTGATAGTGGCAGTAGTCTTCCAGCGTGCCGCACCAGCTGCAGCGCTGGCGCTCCGTGTCCGCCACGATGTTTGTCGCCGCGTGCGCCGCTTTCTTCGCCGCTTTCTTCGCTGCTTTCGGTGCCACTTTTCTTGTCACGTCGCTATCTGCTGCCATGGGTGCGTTCTCCTTCGATTTGCCATCTTAAAGCGACTCGCGCTGCATGTCGCGCCCGCGCGGCCTCGGGGCGCATTTGCTACGATGCCGCCCGTAAAGGACGAATTGATTGAGAGGACTGACATGGAAAAACGACTGGCGACCATCGAAGAAGACGGCTGGCAGCTCGACGACGGCGAGGTCATCGGCGAGGCGCACCCCGAGACGTTCTGGGTGCCGGCACTGGCGGAGCGCCAGGCCTTGCAGGCCGGCCAGCTGGTGAAGCTGATCTTTCGCATCGTCACCGCCGACGAGCAGGACCGCGAGGAGCAGCACGTGGAACGCATGTGGGTGATCGTGACCGGGCGCGAAGGCGATCTCTACAGCGGCGAGCTGGACAACCAGCCCTATTGCACGGAAGAAATGGCGCCCGGCATGCCGCTCTGGTTCGAGGCGCGGCATGTGATCAATATCCATAAAGAGGGCGAAGAAGAATAACCCCGCGGTCAAGCGCCCAGCCGGCGCATATCGACTGGAAGCGCCCGGAATCGCCTGGAAATGTCGCCCTGGCGTTACACTGGGCACGCATGGTGCAGGCGGTTACGGATGCCGGCAAACGCAGTATCCGCACCAACGGCCGCCGCCTTCCCTAACCTTCTTAGGCGAAACCTCATCTGATGCGCTGGATATTCGGGGTGATTGGCTTGGTGCTCGGCATGGTGGCGGCCGGGTTTGGCGGTGCGCTGACGGGCGCGGTCCTGGGCTTCGGTTTTGGCTGGATGGTCAGTGACCGGCCCACCCGGCCTCTTGGTGACGGCGAGGTGCAGGGCGCGGCGGCGGCTCCGCTCGAAGCCCGCGTGCTGCGGCTCGAGCAGGAGCTGTCCACGCTCAAGCGCGAGCTGGCGAGCCTGCGCGGCGAGAGCGCGGGCGCCCCATCGGCCACATCGGGCCTTGGCGCAGCGCCGGGTACGGTTGCCGCCAGCGAATTCCCGTCCTTCGCACCGGCTGCCAGTGTCGCGGTGCCAGCGCCATCCATCCCGGCGGCGATCCCGATCCCGATTCCAATCCCGGTTGAGGCGGCGCCCGCGCCGATCCCCACGCCAGCTCCGGCTCCGGCTCCCGCACCTGCAAGCGCGCGCCACATTGAACCACCGCTTTCGTCCACGCTCGGGCCCGGCGAACCCGACTTCGTCGAGCGCGCGATATCCGCCGCGCGCGGCTGGCTGCTTGGCGGCAACAGCGTGGTGCGGGTGGGCATCCTGATCTTGTTCTTCGGGGTGGCGTTCCTGCTCAAGTACGCCTCCGACAATGCCATGCTGCCGGTCGAGTTCCGGCTGGCCGGCGTGGCGGCTGGCGCGGTGGTGCTGCTGCTGGCGGGCTGGCGCCTGCGTGAGCGGCGCGCCGCCTATGCGCTGGTGTTGCAGGGCGGTGGCGTGGGCGTGCTGTATCTCACCGTCTTCGCCGCCACCAAGCTCTACGGGCTGCTGCCGGCCGCGGCCGCGTTCCCGCTGATGGTGGCCATCTGCGCGCTCGCCGGCGGCCTCGCGGTGCTGCAGAACGCCCCGGCGCTGGCCTTCACCGGCAGCGCTGGCGGCTTCCTTGCCCCGGTGCTGATCGCAACGGGCGGCGGCAGCCATGTGATGCTGTTCAGCTACTACGCGCTGCTCAATGCCGGCATCTTTGCCATTGCCTGGTTCCGGGCCTGGCGCCAGCTCAACCTGCTCGGCTTTGCGTTTACCTTTGGCATCGGCACGGCCTGGGGCGCGCTGAACTACCGGCCCGAGCTGCTCGCCACCACGGAGCCGTTCCTGATCCTGTTTTTCCTGATGTATACGGGCATCGCGCTGCGCTATGCGCTGCGCCGGCAGGTCAGCCTGAAGGACTACGTGGACGGCACGCTGGTGTTCGGCACGCCGCTGCTGGCCATGGGGCTGCAGGCCGCGCTGGTGCGCAATATTCCTTTTGCCATGGCATGGAGCGCGGTGGCGCTCGCCGCCTTCTATCTCGGCCTGGCGGCCTGGCTGGCGGCGCGCCGCGATCGCCTGGGGTTGCTGTTTGAAGCCGTGCTGGCGCTGGGCGTCATCTTTGCGTCGCTGGCGGTGCCGCTGGCGTTCGACGGGCGCACCACAAGCGCCGTATGGGCCGTGGAAGGCGCTGCCGTGGTGTGGGTGGGGGTGCGCCAGCAGCGGCGCCTTGCGCTGGCCAGCGGGCTGCTGCTGCAGCTGGCGGCCGGCGCGGCGTTTGCCGCGGGCAGCTTGTTCGAGGCCACGCAACTGGCGTGGCCGGTGCTGAACAGCCGCTACGTGGGCACGCTGCTGCTGGCGGTGGCTGGTGTCTTCAGCGGCTGGCGCCTGCACGGGCAGCCCGAGGCGCGTGCCTGGTCCGCGCCATGCGCGCCGCTCGGACTGGGCGCGGCGTTGTGGGGGCTGCTGTGGTGGCTGGGCGGCGGCGTGATCGAAATCCAGCACTGGCACAGCGTGCGGGGCTGGCAGCTGCGCGCCCTGCTCGACATGCTGGCGTTGTTCACGGTGCTGAGTGCGTGGCTGGCGCACGTGGCGCGGCGCGTCCTGGCGTGGCCGCTGGCCAGCGTGCCGGCGCAGGGCATGGCGCCGCTGCTGGCGGTCCTGGGCGTGCTTAGCTGCATCGTGCCGTCGGCGTCGCCCTTGCTCGGCTTTGGCGCGCTCGCCTGGCTGGTTGTGTTCGGCGCGGCCTGGCTGCTGCTGTGGCGGCAGCAGGACGATGAACGCGATGCCTTGCTGGTGCCCATGCATGCCCTGTTGTTCTGGACAGTGTGCGTGCTGCTGTCCACCGAGGCTTACTGGCGGCTGCGCGCCTATGTGCCGGAGGGCGCCTGGAGCTGGAGCGCCTGGGCCTATGGCTATGGCGGGCTGCTGGCGCTGCTCTCGGCCTGGGGCTGGCGCCTGCGTTGGCCGGTGGGGCGTTTCCAGCGTGCTTACCTGCTCTATGGCGCGCTGCCGCTGGTGGCGTTGCTGTGGCTGTGGAGCATTGCCAGCGTGTCCAGCGACGGCGACGCCGCGCCGCTTTCCTACCTGCCGCTGCTCAACCCGCTCGATGTCGCCCAGTTGCTTGCCATGCTGGCGGTGGCGCTGTGGCAGCACCGGCTTGCCGCCGCCGGCCTGGCCACGCGGCCGCGCGTGCTCGGGTACGCCGCGATCGCCACCGTGTTGCTGTGGCTAAACGCCGTGCTCCTGCGCACGCTGCACCACTGGGCCGGCGTGCCCTACACGCTGGAGGGCCTGGGCGGCTCCACGCTGGTACAGGCGTCGCTGTCGATGTTCTGGACCGTGCTGGCGCTGATCACCATGGTGGCAGCCACCCGCCGCGGCGCGCGCGCGCTGTGGTTTGTGGGGGGCGCGCTGCTGGGAGTGACGGTGATCAAGCTGTTCCTGTTCGACCTGTCCTTCGTCAAGGGCATCGAGCGGATCATCTCGTTTATCGGTGTGGGCGTGCTGCTGCTGTTGATCGGCTACTTCTCGCCCCTGCCGCCGAAGCAAGAGGAGGCGACGTGATGGCGGCTTTCCGAACCGCGGCCGGGCGGGCGCTGCCGATGCTGCTGGCCGCGCTGTTGCCAGCGCTGCCGCTGCCCGCGTGGGCTGAGCGGTTCGCGCTGGCGACCGAACGCGACGCGGCGTACTACGCCGTGACCCTGGACGCCGATGTCTACACCCATAGCACGCGACCCGGGCTGGCCGACCTGCGCGTGCGCAACGGCACGGGCGAATTGCTGCCTTACGCGCTGGATCTGCCGCCCGAGCCGGCGGCCGAGGTACGCACGCTGCACGATGTGCCGTGGTTCGCGCTGCCGGCCGCGCAGTCGCGGCAGTCCGCGCCCATGGGCGTGGTGATCGGGACCGACGGCGCGCTGCGCGCCGCCACCGTCCCGCCCGCAGCTGGCACTGCCGGGGCATGGCTGCTCGACCTGAGCCAGTTGCGCGACGACGCTGGCGCGGTCGTGATCGGCCTGCCGGATGGCGATTACCAGGGCACGGTGGACATTGCCAGCAGCGACGACCTGCAGCACTGGCAAACCGCGGGCGGCGCGCAGCTGCTGCGGCTGAGCCGCGAGGGCAGCACGCTGAGCCAGGACCGCATTGCGCTGGGGCGCCTGCGGGCGCGTTACCTGCGGCTGCAGTGGCAGGGCGCGCCGCCCGTGCCGGCGCGCGTGCAGGTGGAGACCGTGGCGGCCAGCCAGCCTTCGCCGCTGGCGCTGCAGTGGCGCGACGGTATCGTCGCCACGCAGGCCCAGCCTGGGGGCGATTACCTGTTCGACAGCGGCGGACGCTTTCCGGCCGAGCGCGTGCGCATTCGCCTGCCGCAGACCAATACGGTGGTGCAGGCCACGCTGTGGTCGCGGCCCGATGCGCAGGCGGCCTGGCGCATGGTCAGCAGCGCACAGCTCTACCGTCTTTCCGGCGCGGCGGGCACCGAGCAGGAAAGCGCGCAGCTGGCGATCGGGCGCAACACGGATCGCCTGTGGCGCCTGAGCGTGGATGCCCGCGCCGGTGGGCTTGGCGCTGGCATGCCGGTGCTGGCGCTTGGCTGGCGCCCCGCCGTGGTGACCTTTGTCGCGCGCGGCGCGCAGCCGTTCTCGCTGGCGGTGGGGGAGCCGCCGGGCGCGGCGCAAGAACCCGGGGCGGTCGCGCGGGCTGCGTTGCTGGCCGGGCCCGCACCGGCGATCGCCGACGCCCGGATTGCGGGCATGACGGCATCGCCGCCAGCCGCCGTGCCTTCGGACACCCAGCGCAACCGGCGGCTTATCCTGTGGGGTGCGCTGCTGCTGGCGGTCGGCGTGCTGGGCTTGATGGCCTGGCGGCTGCTGCGGGTGCTGGGCGCGCAGCAGCCGCCGGACTGAGCGCAAAGAAAAAGGCCAACCTTGCGGCTGGCCTTTTCCAATCCAATGCGACGTAGGGCGGTATTACTGCAGGGGCTTGCCGGTACGGTCGTGCATGAACAGCAGCGCGACAAAGCTGATCGCGGCCGCGGCAATCACGTAGTAGGCCGGCGCCAGCTTGCTGCCGCTCGATGCGATCAGCCAGGTCACGATCAGCGGGGCAAAGCCGCCGAAGATGGTCACGGCGAAGTTGTAGGCCAGCGACAGGCCGGTGGAGCGCACCTCGGTGGGGAACTGCTCGGCCAGCACGGCCGGCGCCGGGCCGGTGAAGGCCGCCAGCAGGATGCCCAGGATCACCTGGACCATCAGCAGGGTCTGGGTGGTCGGCGAGACGTTGAGCCAGTGGAACAGCGGATAGGCCAGCACGCCGATGATCAGCGCCACGGTGCCCAGCATGCGCTTGCGGCCCACGCGGTCGGACAGCATGCCCATCAGCGGGCACAGCACCAGGATGATGGCGCCGCACAGTGCGGTCGACTGGAAGGTGGCGCCCAGGGGCAGGCCGAGCTGCTGCTTGGCGTACGACGGCATGTAGAACACCAGCACATAGGTGCAGACCGTCCACAGGATGGTCACGCCCAGGCCGGCCAGCACTTCGCGCGGATGGTCGCGCAGCACCTGCGTGAGCGGCGAGAACTTGACCTTGCTGGCAGCGCGTTCGGCGCGGCGGGCTTCAAAGGCGGGCGGCTCTTCCAGGTGCGAGCGGATATACATCCCGACCGGGCCGATCAGCAGGCCGAACAGGAACGGGATGCGCCAGCCCCAGGCATCGATCTGCTCCGGCTCCAGGCCGTTGATCACCAGCGCGCCCATGGCAGCACCCAGCATGAAGGAAATGCCCTGGCTGGCCTGCTGCCAGCTCGCATAGGCGCCGCGCTCCTCATCGGGCGCGTGCTCGATCAGGAAGGCGGTGGCGCCGCCGACCTCGCCGCCGGCCGAGAAGCCCTGGATCAGCCGGGCCAGCACGATCAGCGCCGGTGCCCACAGGCCGATCGACGAATAGGTGGGCGCCAGGCCGATGATGGCGGTGCCGAGTGCCATCATCAGGATGGTCAGGGTCAGCGCTGCCTTGCGGCCGACGCGGTCGGCGTAGACGCCGAGCACGATGGCGCCGACCGGGCGCATGAAGAAGCCCACGCCGAAGGTGGCGACGGTCAGCAGGAAAGACGTGAGGTCATTGCCGGTGGGGAAGAACAGCTTGGCAATGATCAGCGCAAAGAAGCTGTAGACGGTGAAGTCGAACCACTCCAGGCCGTTGCCGATGGTGGCGGCGAGGATGGCCTTTCGTCGTTGGGCTTTGGATATTTCGTGGACTTGAGGTATTGCAGCGTTGGCTTGCATGTGGCGTTTGATGCGGTGAGAAATCGGCGGGAGGCCTGCCTCGAAACCGGGCATGCGCTCTGAAAGGCAGAATAGTAAGCGATTCTTTAATTCGCCAGCGGGATGGCAGCGTGTGGAGTCAGATTCGCATGGCCGGCTGTGCGGCCAGCGCCCCGTGGAATGTTCCACGTGAAGCACGCATGCGCGTGCCCGGCGTCCAGGGCGCGCGACGACCGGGATTCAGGGCTGGCTGGCGTGATGCTGGCGCGCGCTGCGGGCGTCGGGCGCCTCGCCCGGGCCGGCGTCTTGTCGCGGCTCCGGCGTATCCGGGCGCTGGCGCGTGAGCCACAGCCACAGGGCGCTGCCGACCCACCCGGCCACGAAGACGGAATCGCCCACATGGTTGAGCAGCGCCGGGGCGCCAGGCGCGTTGAATACATCGACCAGCAAGGGGGCGGGAAGGCGGGCGGCGATCCATAGGAGCACAGCCGGTCCGCTTGCAAACACGCCTGGCTGCCACCAGTTCGCATGGGGCAGCAAGGGCCTGTGGGCTGTGCGCTTGACCACGGTGTTCTCCAACCTGACACGCTTCATGGCGCGTCGTATCCAGTCATGCGGGGTTTGACCGGACCTGCGCGGACAACGCGTTGCGCCGCGCAAAGCTGGACCGGACCCCGTGCTGGAATCATAAGCCGATTGCCCGCTGCGTGTCCGAATCTTTAAAGCGTTGTGTGGTGCACCCCACGCTCGCAGGGTTGGCAGGCCGTGCGTGCGGTGGCGGGAAGTACGGTGGCGCCGCGTGAATTCAAGTTTTTTGATGGAGGTGTCCGCAAATGGGTGGCGCAGGGGCAGGGTAGTTTTGTCAAACTGAACACTGCTATCAAAAGGACTTGAAGGCCGCCATCATGCTTCCCGCCATCTACATCTCCCACGGTTCGCCCATGCTTGCCCTCGAGCCAGGCCCGAGCGGCGCCGCCTTCGACGCCCTCGGCCAAGTGCTGAGGGCGCGCAAGCCGCGCGCCGTGCTGGTCGTCTCGGCGCACTGGATCTACAGCACCCTGGTGGTCGGCACCCGCGAGCGGCAGGAGGCGTGGCACGACTTCGGCGGCTTTCCGCGCGCGTTGTACGAACTGCGCTACGACGCCCCGGGCTCGCCGGCGCTGGCCGCTCGCGTCAAGGCGCTGGTCGAGGCCGCGCAGGTCCCCGGCGCCGCGGTAGTGCTACAAGACGATGAGCGCCCGCTGGACCACGGCGCCTGGATGCCGATGCGGCATTTCTTCCCGGATGCCGACATCCCGGTGGTGCAGCTGGCCCTGAACCCCTATCTCCCCCCCGCAGCCCAGATCGAGATCGGCCGCGCGCTGGCACCGCTGCGCGACGAGGGCGTGCTGGTGCTGGGCTCGGGCAGCTTTACCCACAACCTGCAGGAAGTCTTCGGTGCCGGGGGCCGGCGCGAGCAGCACGGCTCGCCCGTCGAGCCCTATGTCGAGGCATTCCGCGGCTGGATGATCCAGGCGCTGGATGATGCGCTGGCCACCGGCGACACCACGCGCATCGCGGACTATCGCGCGCAGGCGCCGTATGCGCGCCGCGCCCATCCCGCCGACGAGCACCTGCTGCCGTTCTTCGTGGCGCTGGGCGCGGCGCTGGGCCCGCACGAAGGCGTGCCCGCCGAGCAGGCGCCAGCCGGCGTGGCACGCGTGGCCGATGAGGTCACTTATGGCGTGCTGGCGATGGATACCTTCGTGTTCGAAGGGGCCGGCACGCGCCAGGCTCCGGCGTGGAGCGAGGCTGCCTGAGCCAGCCCCTGGGCATCATGCCTTGCGGGCCAACAGGTAAGGGCGCGCCAGGCGCGCGCCCGCCACGGCGATCCAGCCCATGGTGAGAGCAACCACCCCCAGGCCGTATTGCAGGCTGGTGACATGGGCCACGCCGCCAATCATCACCGGCCCCATCAGCAGGCCGATATAGGCAAAGCGCGCCACGCGCGAGATAGCTTCGGCCGGCGCCACGCCCGGCAGGCGCGAAGCCGCCACGAAGAAAATCGGCACCATGTTCGCCGCGCCCAGGCCCATCAGTGCGAAGCCGACCAGGGTCGCCGCCGGCGCGGGCCACAACAGCGCCAGCAGGATCCCCACGAATGCTACCCAGGCGCTGGCGCCGAGCGTGCGCGCGTCCGACCAGCGCGCGCGCAGGCGGTCGCCGCCAAAGCGGCCGCAGGCCATCCCACCGGAGAAGGCGGCATAGCCGGCGCTGATCCAGGCGTCCGGCGCCAGCGCCACCTCGCGCATGTAGACGCTGGACCAGTCATACATCGCGCCCTCGCCAACCAGGCCCAGGAACGCCATCAGGCCCAGCAGCCAGAGCGCGCGCACCGCATGCGCGCGGTGATGCGCGGAAGGTGGCGGCACGGGATGGTCGTCCAGCAGCCAGGGCGCCACGCCCGCCGTGACCGCCGCGGTCAGCACCGCCATGCCGAGGGCGTGCGCCAGCGGCGGCACGCCCAGGCCCAGCAGCACGCCACCAACCGCCGCGCCCGCCATGCCGCCCAGGCTGAACATGCCGTGCAGCGCGGACATGATGGGCCGCGCGCGGCTGGCCTCCACCGTGGCGGCCTGCGCGTTCATGCCCACGTCGAAGGCCGCGTTGGCCATGCCGAAGGCGATCAGCGCCAGGATCAGCAACGCAAACTCCGGCATGGCCAGGATGGCCACGGTAGCCAGGGCGTAGACCAGCCCGCTGCGCCGGCAAGCGGCCGCGCTGCCCACGCGGCCCACCCAGCGCCCCACCGGCCCCATCGCCGCGATGGCGCCCCCGGCCACGGCCAGCATGGCCAGCGACAGCACCGCATCCGACAAGCCGAAGCGGGCCTTGATGGTCGGGATATGCACGCCCCAGGTGGCAAAGGTGGCGCCGTTGACAAAAAACAGGGCCATGGTGGCGCGCGCGGCGCGTGGAG